>CAZHLC010000027.1:0-13051 GCA_964532545.1 uncultured Leptospiraceae bacterium
CCTCATAACTTTCTTTACCGTCAGCGGCAAAGGCACCCTTAAGGTGAAACAGATCGAGGTTAAATTTCAGATCATGATAGTCGTGGTAGTAAGTCAGCCCACCACCGATTTCGCGTGAGTAGGTCAGCGCCGGGTCACCCCCACCCAGGGGATACATTTCACCGAAGCGAAACACCGGTTCGAGCATCAACCAGGGCAACAGAAATGAGGTTTGCAAAAAGTAGCCCCGCCCACTGCGGGCGTATTCTCGCTCGAGGTTGCCACTCGAGTCAAAGCGTTCAATAACACCCTGATCGGCCTCGCGGTAAAGGCCTTCAAGACTGAATGAGAAGCCATACCATTTAAAAATCATATCAGCCGCTGCATGCTGGTAGGTAAAGCGGGCAAACTCATAGCTTGAACCAAAGGTTGAGCGGGCCCGGTCGGTGTTTTTGTTCAACGCCCCGGCTACGCCCATGGTCAAACCTGGGCTTTTGCGCCGTTCAAGGTCACCCTCGGTTAGATAGTTCATTTTTCCAAAGGGGCTCACAAAGACCCTGGCCATGCCAAGCAGGCCCGGTGCGCTGGTCACCTGGTTACGCCCATCACCACCGAAAACCCCCACCGAATAACCCAGTAGATGGTTCAAACGAAACAGGTTTTGAGAAGATATGCTGAGACCAACGTCGCGGTCAAGATTCAACTCAGCGTTCACTGCTGAGCGGTCGACAAACTGCAGAGCCCCTGAAGAGTTAACCCTCTGTCGACTGAAGGGAATCTTCATCTGGCCGGCACTGATGATAAAATCTTCAAAACCCGCATAAGAGATAACGGCATCACGCAGCGAGCGGGGGTTATCGCTTTCTTCATCGCGGGCCGAAAACCCCAGTTGAATATAGTAGCGCCAGTTCGGGTTGACTGTATTGCCACGAAACGAGAGGCGAAGGCGGCGAATAAGAAATTCTGATTTATCGAGACTGCCGGCTGCAGGCACCAGATCTTGAGTAAACCTTGCCTGAATACGGGCCCGTAGGTTCATGCTATAGGTGCCATCAGCTGTTTTCACACTGAGCCCTTTTTTCACCCCGACCCCCACGGTTCGCTGCTCTTGGTCAATAAATGGCAGGGGGTCGGCCTTTGGGCGGGTTACTTTCTTTGAGGCCTCTTTTGCTGAGGGCTGTTCAGCTTCAGTTGGCTCTTGCTGCTGGGCAAACAGGCTGCAGGCCATGCCCAGCCATAGAAGTAGATATAGGCCGGGGCCCCGGGTTAAATGAATTCTTTGCAGAGAAAACGTCATAAAAGAAAAAACAAATCAAAAGTTTGCGACCTGATGACAACCATCAAGACGTCAGGGCCACCCCCGAAATCTAAATGTCAACCCGCTTGCTCTCGAGCATACGAAAGAATTTTTTGCTGCCAAATGAGGCCTCGAGTTTAACAATTTCGGGAAACATATAAGGATGTTTCTGGGCAATGAAGGCTTCGACATCGTCATATTTATCGCTGCTGGTTTTGATCATGATCTTGATTTCTTGATCAACGTTGATTGTACCTTCCCACTTATACATAAGCTCAACATCAGGAAAAATCGTGCCGCTTTTGATCAGATCTTGTTCGAGCAAATCAGTGATGATGTCGCGGGCGAGGTCAATTTCATTGATTGCAGTAAAAATTACCAGGTCTTGCGCCATGAAGAGAAAAAATACCGGTGGCGCGCTTGCGTCAAGTACTACTTTGGTTTTTTCAGGTCTATGGCCGGCTTGCCGATTTTTTTAAGCAGCTCATAATCGTAGACGAAGCTCTCTTCTTGATCAAAGTGACGACTCAGTTCTTTAAAGACGATGCCCGGCAGTTCTCTGCTGGCCAACAGTTCTTTGGTAAGAGAATAATATACCCAACGACCTTCTTTATTATCTATTACCAGGCCGGCGTTACGCAGAATTGTAAGATGCTGAGAGACCGTAGACATCGAGAGATGCAGCACGTTTTTGATGTCATTCACAACCAGCGGGCCGTGTGATAGAAGCGCCAGAATACGCAGACGCTGCTTATCAGAAAACGCCTTAAATAACTGTTCAAAACTTCTTAAATCCACAATTACAGTGCCCGCGGGCTTGTTTAATTATTTGTTCTTTTTGTCTTTGATACGCGAAATCAAAGAATTCTCATGCCGAATATCGAGGCCTTCGACAGTAAACACAACTTTTTCGGCCACATTTGTCGAATGATCGGCAATACGCTCAAGGGCCTTGGCAGAAAAGGCCAACTCGAGGCTGTCTTTATATTTCTGTAGAATCTCATATTCCATGGTATCTACTATATCATCGGCCAGCACAACCTCTTTAGCAAGAGTGGCATCGCGGTTTCGCAGGGCAGTGAAAACGTCGACAATCATTTTCAAAACCTCGGTAGACATGGCCTTCAATTCGTCAGGCAGAGGGGTTTTAACATTCTGCAGCTCTCGAGCGATATTTTTACACTCATCGCCTATTCGCTCGAGATCTACATCGAGTTTGATTACCGAAAATACGTAACGTAAGTCGGTAGCACGTGGATTAATCAGGGCCAGCAGCTCAATTGATTGCTGGTCAGTTTCTTTTTCAAGGTTATCAAGATACTGGTCTTGTTCAAAGATGTATTCGAGATTATCGTAAGATTCGTTCTGAATCGCCTTGTCAATATTGCGCACCATATTGGTAACCACATCGGTCATACTTTTCACATTATTGTGCAGCTCATTCAGTGCTTTCTCGATTATTAACATCAGCCAAACCTGCCCGTTATGTAGTTTTCTGTCAACTCTTCTTCTGGGTTTGTGAAGAACCGATTTGTAGGGTTATATTCAATTAATTCACCCAGATAAAGAAAAGCGGTATTATCTGAAACCCGGGCCGCCTGCTGCATATTGTGAGTTACAATTACTACGGTATAGGTTTCTTTCAGCTCAAGAATCAGTTCTTCAATAGTCTGGGTGCTTATGGGGTCAAGAGCACTGGTGGGCTCATCCATAAGAATAACCTCAGGCTGGGTGGCGATTGTTCGGGCAATACACAGACGCTGGGCTTGACCACCCGAAAGGCTGGTGGCTGAATCATTGAGACGGTCTTTGACCTCTTGCCACAGGCCGACCCTGGTAAGGGTGGCCTCAACAGTCTCATCAATGATTGAGGAATTTTTAATGCCGTTGATTCTGAGGCCGTAGCTGATGTTTTCTTTTATTGATTTCGGAAAAGGGTTCGGCTTCTGAAAGACCATGCCGACTTTGCGCCTTACCGTAGTAACATCAATCTTTTTCGAAAGAAGATTTCTTTTGTTATCTAGAATAATCTCGCCTTCAATGTGCACATCATCAATCAGGTCATTCATGCGGTTAAAACAGCGCAGCAGGGTTGACTTGCCACAACCAGAGGGCCCTACCAGAGCGGTCACCTCATTTTCATGAATATTAAAGCTGATATTATCAAGCGCAACGTTCTTGCCATAGCGCAGAGTTAACCCTTTAACCTGAAGTTTATAGTTGATGATTTCTTCTTCCATAGAAATATTATGAGGCAAATTTGCCTAACCTTTTGCGGATTTTATTACGAATAATAATGGCGATTGTATTGAGCAGAAGTACGAGAGAAATCAATACCAGGGTAATACCATATTTCTGCTCGTCACTGACCCCGGCTACCTGGGTGCTGATGGCATAAAGATGATACGAGAGCAGCATGGTTTTATCAAGAACCGATTCGGGCAGTGATGGTAGAAAGTAAGCTGCAGCGGTAAACAGCACAGGCGCAGTTTCACCAGCAACCCGGGCTGTGGCGAGAATGATACCGGTTAATATATTGGGCGTTGCCGTTGGTAAGACGACCTGAAAAGTAGTCTGCAACTGGCTGGCCCCCACCGACAGTGAGGCTTCACGAAAAGAGTATGGCACCGCCATGAGTGCCTGATATGAGACCGTTACAATCAGGGGCAACACCAGGCAGGCCAGGGTGAGCGCACCGGCCAGAATAGATACACCTATTTTCAACAGAATTACAAAGATGCCAAGACCAAAAAGCCCATAAACAACCGAAGGTATGCCAGCCAGATTCAGAATGGTCAATTCAATGATTTTAAACAGACGGCTTTTTTTCGCATATTCGGCCATATAAACAGCCACCAGAACCCCGAGGGGGGCTGCTACCAGCATGGTGAGGCCGGTGACCGCAATGGTGCCTACGATGGGGGCCAGAATTCCCCCGGTCTCCATTAATCCGGTGGCCTCTGTTAGAAAATTGAAATCAACGCGACCCGCGCCCTTGACTACAATAAGCACCACCAGGCTCAAAATGGGAATAATTGTTGCAGCTGTAAGTATGGCAATAACGGTATAACCAAACAGGGTTTTATTGCGGGTCACCACATTCATGTCTGCCCCTGCCTGGCTTTAACCCGGCTCACCACATAAGCGCTCAATGAATTGATACCAAGGGTAATCAAAAAGAGAAGAATGCCCAGCATAAACAGTGACTGGTAATGAAGGTCACCGTAAATCACTTCACCCATTTCTGCGGCAATGGTGCCTGTCATGGCGCGTACGGGCTCAAAAATATTAGAGGTAATCTGGGCGGCCCCGCCCGCTACCATCATAACAGTCATGGTTTCACCAATGGCCCGGCCCACCCCCAGCATGGTGCCGGCAAATATACCAGAAAAAGCCGCCGGAAAAGTCACCTTCAGCATCGTCTGCAGGCGATTGGCACCAAGAGCCAGTGAGGCCTCTCGTAGGTGCTGGGGTACGGCCTGCAAAGACCCATCAGCAACCGATGTAATGGTAGGTATGGCCATGAAGGCCAGTAGCAACCCGGCGGTAAAAGCATTGAGGCCCGTGGTCAGGCCAAACAAACTTTCTATTGCGGGGCCAAGAAGAATAATACCGATAAAACCAAATACCACCGATGGTACCGATGCGAGAATCTCAAGAAACACTTTGATAAGATCGCGCACCCGCGGTGGAGCGATCTCTGAAATAAACAGGGCTGTGGCCAGTGACAGGGGTACAGCCACCGCCACTGCTACCAGAGTCACAAGAACGCTGCCAAAAATCAGGGGCAGTGCCCCGAAAACCTTTGATAGTGGGTACCAGTTACTACCAAAGATAAAATCAATAAAATTGTAGTTAAAGAGAAAAGGCAGACCTTCTTTCAGTAGAAAGATCAGAATAAGTAGAATAAGAACGATGGTTGATATGCCGGCCCCGCGTATAATCACGTTTTCGACAAAACGCTCAACCTCTTTGCGGGCCATGATAATAGTTGGGTTTCTTTTCTACACAGCTCGTCAATGTATTTATAGCAATTAGCTGTAAATTGATAGATTGTCATTGCTGACCTGCATCTTGTCTCAGAAATGCCTATTAGACAAGAGCGTCTTCTGCTTCAAAGGGGGTACCCATGCGTATAGTTCTATTGAGTATTCTACTGGCCACCCTGGCCAGCTGTAAACCCAGCAAGAACATCATCTCAATCTCAGGCTCTGATACCATGGCCCAGCTCAGCCAGCACCTGGTGGTGGCCTACATGAAGCAGAATAAAGAAGTACGTATATCAGTGAGGGGTGGCGGTAGCGGTACGGGCATTGCAGCCATCATCAATGGTTCAACAGAAATTGCCACAGCCTCACGTAAAATGAAGAAAAAAGAAATGGCCATGGCTGCTGCTAACAATGCCCAGATCAATGAGCACGTAATCGCCCTTGACGGCATTGCAGTGCTGGTTCATAAAAACAACCCGGTTAAAGAACTTAATATCGAGCAATTGAGCCAGATTTTCGCGGGTAAAATCACCAATTGGCAGCAACTTGGTGGCAAAGACCAGCCCATATTTGTGCTATCACGTGAGAACAATTCAGGCACCCATGTATATTTTAAAGAAGAAGTACTGCGAAAGGGCGACAAAAAACTGAAGCTTGAATTTGGCCCCCGGGTGAGCTATGCCATCTCGTCACAGCAGATTATAGATCAGGTAAAAACTAAAGAAAACGCCATAGCTTATGTAGGCATGGGCTGGTTATCTGATGAAGTTAAGGGCATCAAAATCAACGATGGGCAGAATTCTTATGCGCCTTCTGTGGCAAACGTGCAGGCCGGCAATTACCCTATTGCCAGAAGTCTGCAGATGTACACCCGCAAAAATTCAGACGGCGGTGATTTGAAGTTTATAAACTTTGTGATGTCAGAGCCCGGTCAGGCCGTGGTCAAACGCCTTGGTTTTGTGCCCATAAAATAATATAAGAAAAGGTGGCAGGTCACACCAAAGACGAGATACGTTAGGGTATGATGTTGGCGCAACCTGCCATATGAAAACTGGTCAGTCTGAAAAAACCCCAAGTACCTTATAGAGTTCACCGCTTTTGACAATTACGCCGAACAGCTGGTTATACTTCATATAGGCCTGTTGCTTTTTCTCTTTTGTCTGGTATTTCAACACAACCTCTGTACCCTTAATCAGGGTCACGGGGCCATGTGTTTTTATCTTAGTTGCATCGTTAACTATATGAAACGTTGCCTGCTTCTGTTCAATTTCGCTCTGGTAGTAGCCGATGGCACGTGAGCGCTCATAGGTTGACAGACCCCAATATTGATTTGCGCTAATGGGGTTGGCTTGCTTTGCTTCGGGCATATGGGGGTAAATCAGCTTATCAAATTCATCACGGGTAACAAGAAATGCATCGAACTGCCCCCGCTTGCCATCGATCAGCCACTGCGTCATGGTCTTCACCATGGTCTTATAGTCTTTGAAGCCCATCTTAAAAGATGATTCGCCCGTTTCAGAGCCTTTGCAAGAGAACAGTAAGAGCAATGCTAAGATTAAAAACTTTTTCATAGATAATAAAGAAAAAACAGGCGGGCTAAAAGCCCACCTGATTGCGAACTGGTTTGTTTAGTTTGCGGGGTAATCTGTCCAACCGTTGGCCCAGTTGGTACCGCCAGGCTGAATTGCACCAATCCAGTTATCGATAGTTAAGGTGCTGCCGTTCCATGCAGTCATGTTGGTGTTCGAAGCTGTCGAACCAGTAGGGGCGCTTGTGGGGGCAAACTCAGAAGCGTTATCCCAGCTTGATTGTGCAGTTAATCCTGTGGTAATAGTAGTATTTACAGTCAGGTTAGTAGCACCATCAGGAAACAGCGCAGTTGCAGCGGCCTGATTTGAAGGGCCTGTGCAGTCACTACCGTCGTCAACAGAGCCGGCGTTGCCGCAAAGAAATGAAGTGGCGCCAACATCAGACATGAGCGTACTATTGATAGTAATCGCTTCAAAGGCGCTGTTAATCAGGGCCAGATCATAAGTACCAGCACCTCTGTTTACCGCATCTGCATAGAAGGCCTCAACAGGGTCTTGCCCACCGCCGCTGGCCAGGGTTACTGAGTCAGCTGATACAGCGATAAACTGGTCAACAAAATTGGCTACGTAGAAATTGGCCATACGAACAGCACCACTTTTCTTAACGGTTAAGATACTGTTTTCGGTGTTGCCTGAAGTACCTACCAGGGTAAAGTTAGCAAACATAGCCTGAGTTGATTCACCGGCATCTTTGCCCTGGCCATCGTACTCGATGCAGTTGTCGCCTTTGGGGCCATTTGAGATAATAAAGCGCTGAGCATAGCCATGCCAGCCATCATCAAGGTCAAAACCGTCGTCTTCGTTGTCGGTCAAAACAACGTCGTTCAGGTTAACTGTGCCACCGAAAATTTCAATGCCGTCGTCTGAACCTTTGTGAACGTGTACGTGGTTAATGGTGGTACCACTGCCTACGCCGGCCAGAAACAGACCGTTGAACTCTTTACCCGCGGCAATCTCTCTGCCAGCAAATTGAAGTCTAAAGTAAGTCATGGTGCCACTGTTATCAGCAGCCGTGCTGCCACCATAGGGGCCAGTACCAATTTCGGTATCAGTTGCAGTGTTCACGCCGGCTACAGAGTTCGTCTGGGCCTTGCCATGAATCACAATGCCACCCCAGTCAGATGCACCACGTGAGCCAACGCTGGCTGAACTGGTGAAAGTAACTGGCTTTGCTGCGGTACCGCTGATATTGAGGGTACCACCCTGTTTTACCAGTAGATACGAAAAAGTACCGGTGTCAGCAACGATGGTAGCACCAGCATTGATAGTCAGAGTACCGCCGTCAGTCACAGATACTTGCCCTTTAAGAGCAGCACAGGTATCTGCTGCGATGGTTTCGGTACCTGAGATCAGTGTTGAGATAGTTACCGTAGGGGTACATATAGGTGATGACGTGGTCGCTTCATCAGTCGCTGCACTGTCACTGCTGCTGCTACACGCGATCGCAAAGATCGATAGCAATGCAGTAAGCACAACGCCCTTCTGAAAGTTTTTGTTTTGATTTTTCATTTTTTTCTCCTTTTTATTGATAGCGTTTTTCATTAAAATTCCGTTAGATATTCACCCTCAGACCCAGCGAGAAATCAATGCCCCGCCTATACCGTTGAATGAGTCTTTTTTCTGCACCAGAGCCCTGGTTCTGGGTGATTTCGGGGTCTAGTAGATTGCTGGCTGCAAACTTGAGTCTGGCCCCTTTGAATACCTCTTGAGCTACGGTGAAGTCAAGGGTTGGGTAGCTTTCTTCATAGATGTTGGGCAGATTATCTGTGCCCACAGCCGAAATGCGGCGGCCAAACATATTGAATAATAAAGATGCGTTAGTGCCCCAGTCGTCGTTATCATAGAAAAAGCCAACGTTCACAACCCAGGGTGATTGGCCCTGCAGTGGTCGCTCAGTATCTGTCAACTGACCAGCAAGCGAGGGGTCGATAGTAATCTCAGATTGCACAATGGTGTAATTGGCCAGAAACGAATAGTCTTCAGCATAGTCTGTGATGAACCCCAGGCTTTTGCGAAACTCAATCTCGCCGCCAAAGTTCTGAGCCTTCTGCTGGTTGGTGAAACCATACTGGGCATCACCGCCGATAACATTGATGGTGGCCTCGATGGGGTCATTGATCTGTTTATAGAAGCCACTGATGGCAATCACTTCACCAACTGCAGGAAACCACTCAAACCTGAGGTCATAGTTTTGAATCGTAGCCTTCTTTAAGTTGGGGTTACCTATGATGATACCACCGGTTTCAAGGTCGTCAAAGTAACGAAAGTTAGATGCTTCGATAAAGTCGGGCCGGTTGATTGTCTGGCTGAAAGCCGAACGAATATTTATGTCTTTGGTCAGTGAATAAATCAAGTTGGCACTGGGCATAACATCAGTGTCAGCTATTTTTGAAGTAACAACAGTCGATTTATCGAATGGGTTAAACGAGTCGATTTTTTGTTCCCACGATTCGACGCGGGCCCCGGTGATCAGACGCAGTTCACGCATCAGGGGAATATCAACCATACCATAGCCACCGCCAATGGTCAATGTAGCGTCATAGGCATCAAAACCCTGGGTTGAACTGGTACCAGTGGTCTCTAGTGTGAGGTAACCCGTTTGGTTAATAAAGCTTTCAATATCTTGACTTGGGTTCACACCAGCAGCAGTATTGGCATCATCTGTGTATCTGAATCTGCGACTGCGGTTTTCACGGGTGCGCAGCAGGCCGAATGTGCCAATCTTTACTTTTGATTTAAGATCTTGCCATTGGCGAAAAGGTATTTCAATTGAAGGACCGGCCTCGATATTCTGCTCACTGAAATCATTAAAATATCTTTTAACCGGCTCAGCTATACTGATCTGCCCGGTAGGGCCATAATCGATAATTCTGGTATCGGGCTGGTCTCTTTTGGCAATCGAGTAGGCGCCAAACCATTCAACCTTGCTTTGAAAAAAGCTGGGCAGAACATGTTCACCCAGCAGCTGTGAAAAAATCAGGTCGGTTTCTGCATATCGCAGTACATGTCTCTGGCCGGTTGTGCCGCCGCCGACCCTGCCATCATTGATTCTGGCTCTTTTTTCAGAACCATGAGTATAAAAACCCACAACCTTTAATGAGTCTGATTTAGTAGGGGCATAGGCAGCAGTCAATTGCCCGGTCGTTGTAGTTGAATAGGTAGATTCTTCATAGGTATAGTCAATGGTGCCTATGTCTGAACCAGGCTCATACTGCCTGAATACACCGTTGCGGTTGCGCGAACTTTCTTTAAAAGATGCGGCCACCATAACCCCAAGCTTTTGAATTTCGGTAATGCCAAATTGGTTACCGTAAGAGACTGAGAGGCTACCGGGCAATTTGCCCTTGCCCTTATCAATATTCAGAATATTGGTAAAATCATTGGTAAACGCCTGTAGTTGCGCATTGGTATAGCCGGCCGTAAGGCCTGCCTTGGTTAGAGCGGTAGAAGAATTTTTGATGTCTTTGGGCATAGTGTATGTGCCGTCGTTAAAGCCGAAGAAATCAAGGCCGCCACCATCGAAGGTTTGAAATGTTTTAAAAGTAGCGCGATCATTGTAGCCAGTGCCTATGCCAACAGTCAGCTGCTCTTTTTCTGGGTAGGCCTTGGTGTTCAGACCAATGAGGCCGCCGGCAAAATCGCCGGGCATGTCAGGGGTATAGGTTTTGGCAATGGTAAGGTCATCTAAAAGACTTACCGGAAACACATCAAGGGGTACAACCCGCTTGTTAGGCAGGGGTGAAGGCACGATGGCCCGGTTCACCTGAATTGATGAGTAACGCTCGGGCAGGCCCCGTACAAAAATAAACTGCCCGCCAAAAATTGTGATACCGGTAACCCTTTTAGCCGCATCAGCCGCATCAGAGTCAGGTGATTTTGCAATCTGCTCAGCCGAAATAGCATCTTGGGCAGCAGCGGCTTTTTTACGTTTGCTCAACAGGGCGGCTGCGGTGTTAGTAACCCGCTTGGCAGTTACTACCACTTCGGTTTTGGCCTGCACCAGGCGCAAGGCCACGTTCTGGCCACGCTTGACCCCGCCAGCGGGCACGTTTACCGTGAGGCGCTGTGGCGGGTAGCCAGCCATTCTAAATTCAAGCACCTGCTTACCTGCAGGTACCGATATAAGATATTTTCCGTTAAAGTCGGTCTGGGCGTTGGTGCCCGAAGCGCGGTGAATCACCACCACACCAAACATGGCATCACCAGTCTGGTTTTCGATTACCTTACCGGCCACCTTACCCCGGGCCTGGGCCCAGAGTACTGATGAGCCGCTGAAGGCTATTATCATGATCAGTATTTTCATTTGTCGTTTCATATCTCGTCTTCCTTTTTGTCTCTCATTTAGTTAATTCGCCAAATGACGAATCATTTAAATTAGAACCGGGTAAGTGATTTTTTTAATTCAGCTGGAACCTTACCCGTTTCAAGAATTTTGCTTTCTTCGGAGTACCATTCTTATCTAAAGAAGGTTTATATCTTTTTCTTCTGAAAGCAACGGCCGCGGCGCGATCAAGACCATACCCAAGTCTTTTACCCACCGGCTTAGCCATAAGAACCTTGCCTGTTTCGCTTACCACTATCATCAGCGTAACCGCACCCTCTACCCCGGCATTGCGGGCTGCAGTGGTGTATTTTGGTACACGCTGTGGTGATAGATCGATTGGCATGGTATAATTTGCAATAATGGGGTTAGTAGCCCCCGCCAGAACCTGTGAGTCTGACGAGACTGCGGCTACTACCTTTTGTTTGTCTTTAACAAACTGGTTGCCGAATACTTCATCGACTTCGACAACCTGGCGGCCGCGGCTCACCTGCTGCGGCGTTAAATCGCCCATGTCGAAGTCAATCGACATATCAAGATCATCTTCTTCATAAGAAGCAAGATCGAGGTTAGCAGTGATGAAAGCCAGGCCTACAAAGAGTGAGAAACCCAGCATAAACAGATAAACCCGGTACTTCTTCAAGAAGGGTACTTCAAGCTCGTGCCTGAAGCTGTTTTCGAAGCCATCTGCTACGTTAAAATCTGATGTAGTTGCTGTAGCCATTTTAATCTCTACTGAACTTACTCAGTTTAGCCGCGCCTCTTTCTCTTTTTCTTCTTGTCTTCGCCAGCGAGGCCAACCTTAGAGATGCCAGCCTCTTTAACGATGTCAAGAATGCCCAGAAGATTGCTGTATTCGGTATCACCCTCGGCCCGCAGAATCACTGCAATTCGTGGGTAGGCTTTCTTTTCAGCCTTCAGACGTGGCTTTACAGTTGCCATATCTTTGACAATTTTATCATTCCAGTAAACGCGACCGTCGTTTTTGACAGTGATGGTAACACGATGTGGCTCGCGCTTCATGGCAACAGCATTGATCTTGGGCAATGCGATAGTTACAGTTTTATACTTGGTGAACTCTGCAGTAACCATTAGAATGATTACCAGTACAAGCATGATGTCTACAAGAGGTGTGACGTTAATATCTGATATTGTATCTTCGTCACCGCCGCCGACTTTACCAGCCATTTGCTGCCTCTCTCTTTACAGGTTCAGATCAGGCCTGCGAAGGCTGATCTGAAACCTGCACGCTTTCTGGTGCTGCTTCTTCTGCACCCTTTTCTTGATAGATAATGTCAGCGTTTACTCCGCTGTCTTTGGCCAGTCTCATGCCAAGAACGATTGAAATAACCTCTTCAGCATTTGAAAGCTTCACCTTAACCCGTTTGGCAAGGGCGTTGAATGAAATTACCGCCGGTATCGCTACAGCCAGGCCGATCGCTGTGGCCCAGAGAGCATCAGAGATACCCTTCATTACAACTTCAGGGCCGGCATCGCCCATTGAACCGAGGTCTGAAAAGGCCTTCATGATACCCAGTACGGTACCAAGCAGCCCGATAAAAGGTGTATTGTTGCCAAGAGTTGATAAAACAACCAGACGCTTCTCAAGACTTCTTTTTTCAGCCGTGTATGAAGCAGCTGAAAATTCTTTCATGATTTCTTCGCCATGCTGCCACCCCATAAGGGTTTTCGAAACGATGCGGCCTTCAACACCAAATTCTTCAGTTTTAGTTTCTTCGATGAGACCGGTAACCGTATCTGGCTTGCTTTTGAGTTTATCAGTCAGCAGATCAACCAGCTTCACATTGTTGCCGGCATTTTTCTTTAAGACCAGAATGCGGTCGATGGTAACACCAACCACCGCGATAAATAGTAT
>CAZHLC010000028.1:0-3143 GCA_964532545.1 uncultured Leptospiraceae bacterium
GTGTACAGACCTATGTGGCCGATGAGCTGGCTGACAGTATTAAAAACGATGATTTCTTTACGTTCTGTACCGAGTTGTTTACTTCCTGACTGGGCATTGAAACCGAAAAAGCATGAGGCAGGCCAGTAGGCCGCTTTAGCCGTCGGCTCTGCGTACCTCGTGTGCGCCGCCGGCCAGGCGGCCATCGTAGCCGCAGAGAAGCATTTTTCGACGAACCCTCGGGCGTTGCCCACCGGGCGGCGCATGCGGGGCCGAGTGCTTTTTCGGAATTCTTTCAACGACCAGTCTTAACTGAATTCAAAGCTTATTCACCAAAAAGCAGATCATCTTCTTCGGCGCTGGTTTCTTCTTCATCACCCTGGGCATCTTCAATAACCTGAATTTTTTCGATTAACATCTGCCGGCCCCTTTTCATCTGGTTGATGGCTTCAAGGGCTTCGTTAATTTCTGCTTCAGTGCGTGAATTGTTATCAATGGCGTCTTGTACAACCTGGGTAGCCACTTCAATATCGCGGTCAAAAACCTTGTAGGTATCTGTAAGCATTTTGATGGCCTTGCGTCGTTTGACCGGGTCATTTAAAGAGCGCGGCAGGTTTTTAGCTTTTTTCTTTTTGGTAAGGCGCATAGCCTCAAGCTCTTCATCAAGCTTTGAGTCTCTTTCAAGTTTTGTTTTTCTAATCGTTTTCTTTGTGCTGGCAGCAACCAGGTCTTTATAGGGTGGGTTGCCATAGGGGTAGAGATTTTCTTTTTTAACGACCAGTTGTTTGGCCTGCCCCTGGTCAAGCTCGGCTACGCGGCGCCAGTGTTGGTTGGCCCGGTCAACATGGTGCTCTTGAATAACATCACGGCGGGCCAGCTGCAGTTTAGTCTCAAGTTTTTGAATTTCGCTGTCAGTCTCATCAATTGAAAAAACCCAGAAGCCACCAAGGGCCAGCACTGAAGTGGGAATGATCAAACCAGAATTAACGATACGCGACAGCCACGAACTCATATCTGTAATATAGCGAATTCAGCCAGTTTTGTAAAGTTAAAATTCACTGCTTGAAGTGTTCAGTTGCCCAGAGGCAGCAGATTAAGCAGGGCAAGGCGGCCCCGGGCTTTGCGCGCCAACGGCCCATTAGCATTGGCTGCTATGATACGCTCATACACAACCCGGGCCTTATCATCAAGACCCACTTTTTCATAGAGGCGGCCCTGTTCAAAATAATAGGCGAGCCCGCGGGCTGAATTGCCCAGGGCGTTCTGTAGTTTTTGATACTGGGCGACGGCCAGCATAAAGCGCTGCTTTCTTTCATAAATCACAGCACTGTTGGCCAGGGCGGTGATGCGCAGGGGCGATTCAGGGTAGAGCTCGACAAAGTCGAGGTACAGGTTCAGGGCTTCGTCGTTTCTATTCTCATTGAACAGGCTATTGGCCAACTGCAGTCGCAGCTCAACCTGCTTCTTTCTTTCATTATTGATGCTGTTCTGCTGGCCCGCCAACAGGGTGGGGGTAAGCAGCATTGCTGTGAGAAGAATATTTTTCATTGATCTAATAGTGGTATCGGTTGCCTAAAAAAGACTCTAAATTCAAAAAGTATCATCCGAATTTATGATATGGATACTTTAAACCGCCAGGCCCAGGAATTTGCTCTGCAGGGCAAACTATCACCCCGCAAGGTGCGCAACCTGATTGTACTTAAAAAGATGGTAGATCGCCTGGCTACCAAAACCTATATTTCTGAATCTGAGGTCGAAGAACTTGCTGAACTCTACGGTGAGGCCCCTGATATCATCACCTGGGGAGATTATTTTCAGGCTGAGGTGGCTACTGATCACTGGCAGAAAGATGATGCTGAGTTTGAAACACTGATGCAGACCATTACCTTCGATCTGATTGCCGCTATTCTCATCTTTGATAAAAAGAAGCGCGAGTTTTTTGAAATTGTTCGAGCCAACCAGCAAGAGGCCATGCAGAAAGATAAACATAAGATTACTGAAGAAGATAAAGAGCATGTTCATATGGGCATTCTGCTTGATTATTTTCTGCAGATGGGTTTGTCTGCTGCTAACCTTACCGATCAAGACTTTGATTACTTTGAACAGTTTGCCAGCAAAAAAGCCATTTAAAAATGGAAATTGGGTCTTTTCCACTTTTTTCTTACGATTTACTTAATGCATTCTACCGTGCCGACTGGTTAGACCCGCTGGCATTCTTCTTCTCTTATGTAGGCGAAGAAACCTTTTACTCAATTGTACTGCCGCTGGTTTTCTGGCTGGGCTATTTCAAGCGGGGCGTTGTTTTAGGAACCTCTTTTCTGCTGAGCAGTTTTATTAACCAGATACTTAAAGTGGCCTTTGATATGCAGAGGCCATTGGTATCAGAGCTTACCTTTGAAGCACAAGATCTCTACATGAGATATTTAGAAAGTTCCAATGGCTTTCCGTCTGGGCATTCACAGAGTGCCATGGCCTTCTTTCTGCTGTTTGCCTTTTTATTCAGAAATACCCGTATGTTCTGGCCGGCCCTGATCATTGCCATTGGTATGCCCCTGTCAAGAATGTATCTGGGGGTGCATTATCCCGGTGATGTAGTGGGTGGCCTTGTTATTGGTCTGCTTATTCTATTGTTTGCAGTGAAGTGGGCCGTACCCCTGCTTGAATACAACAACCGTTCTGGGCTGCATGTTCCTTTTATTTATCTTGCCATTGCTCTGACTTTACTGGCCTGGTTTCCTTCAAAACTGGGGTGGGTAACCGGGGGCTCACTCTGTGGCTTCTTCATTGGCAGTGCCAGGTTTCACAATCACATTGATATCAGTGAAGACCGACCATTGATCTACTCTTCATGGGTTTATCTTGTGGGTGGGCTGCTGGTGGTGCTGTTTCTTCGTACTGTTCTGAAAATGATTCTGCCGGCCTGGCCAATTTCTGATTTTCTGCGTTATTTTATTCTGCTTCTGACCATGACGTATTTTATACCCATGTTTCTGCATGCCCGCCTGGGCTACCGTGATTTAGATGCCCCATTGCCCGCTTAAAGTGATTGACACGTTTCTCAATGAATTTAGGTTGCCGGGTCTATGAATAACATTGAGGTAAAGCAGCTTGATGCCGGTAAGGCCGTCGCTTATCTAAATGGTCGCCTTGATGTGGCAGTTTCG
>CAZHLC010000028.1:3168-13027 GCA_964532545.1 uncultured Leptospiraceae bacterium
CCATTGAGCAAGACAGCTTAAAATTTCTTATTCTGAATATGAGCGATGTTGAGTATATGTCTTCATCTGGTTTTCGCGTAGCAATTGCGCTGCTGAGAAAACTTAAAGAACTGGGCGGCACCCTGAAAATCAGTAACCTGCGCCCTGCTGTAAAACGTATCTTCGATGTAATTGAGCTTACCACTCTCTTCGATATCTATGATAGCGAAGCCGAAGCCATTGAATCACTTGGTTGATTTTCAAACCAGGTCTTATCTCTTTTGTTTATCTGCGGGGTAATCTTGTGAAATCTACAAATGTTCTGCTCTTATCAATTATATTAATCAGTTCTTTTGCCTGTGAAAAATCACACAGCAAAGAAAAAAAGCAGCCGCTCACCCAGCTTGAAAAAAGTTTTCTGCGCGGCCGGTTTAACCCTGCCAAAAATTCTGATTTTGTGAAAATACCAGTCAAGTATGCTCTGCGCTCTGGTATGTATCTGCAGAAAAGAACTCTGGCTCAGTTTATTAAAATGGCCGATGCGGCTGCAAAAGAAAAGATCAGTCTTTATATACTCTCGGGTACCCGTAACTTTTATTCGCAGAGAAGAATCTGGGAGGTTCGGTTTCAGGGGCGGCGCAAGGTTGGCGGTTTGAACCTGAAAAAAGCCTTTCTCAATGAAGAAGAGCGGGCCCGCTATATTCTGCGCTGGTCGTCAATGCCTGGTACCAGTCGTCACCACTGGGGTACTGATTTTGATATCGTTTTTTCACGTAAAAACCCCCGCCTGGCCAATGAGATTTATGAGCACGGCCAGGGGTTGAAAACTTTCACCTGGTTGCGTAAGAATGCCCTGAAATTCGGTTTTTGTTTGCCATACCTGGGGCCACCCGACAAGCGTAACCCGGGTAAATATACTCTGGGCTATAACCAAGAGCGCTGGCACTGGAGCTATAAGCCCCTGGCGAAAAAGTACCTCAAACAGTACATAGCTCACGCCAATGAGCTGATGCCAGACCATTACGATGGTGACAGAGCGGGCCGTAAGCTATATATGAACTATGTCTCAAATGTTTCGAAGGAGTGTCAGTAGAACAATGACTACTATCAGTTTATTACCATTGCTTTTTCCTGCCTTGCCACCCCATATTCAGTATGACCTGGTAGGAAGGTTACTGTTTGGCATCTGAACCGGTCAGCGTTGAATCAGAGGGCTTCAGAGTCAGCGTTACCACTGAGTACCAGGTCGTCTACTCACGGCCTGCTGATCAACACTTCGTTTTCGCCTATACAGTTAAAATAGAGAACCTGGGTGAAACTACCGTCAAACTTATGCGGCGTCACTGGCTGATCAACGACTCAGTGGGTGAAAGCTATGAGGTTGAAGGTGAAGGTGTAGTCGGTGAGCAGCCCGTGCTTGAACCTAATGATGAACACATCTATACGTCAGGTTGCGGCTTCAAAAGTTACCGGGGTTCAATGAGTGGCACCTATCTCATGCGGCGGCTGGTCGACGAACATGAGTTTAAAATACGAATTCCCGAATTTGTGATGATTGTGCCCGAGATGTTCAGGTAGATGGCTGAAGAAATTGAAAGAAAGTTTCTGGTGATCTCTGATCAATGGCGGGGGCAGGCCGAGGCGGTTCTCTACAAGCAGGGTTATCTGGTCAGCAATGATGAAACCGTGGTGCGGGTGCGTATCATGGGCGAGGTGGCCATGCTTACTGTTAAAAGCAAGGTGAGTGATTTGACCCGCACCGAATTCGAATATGAAATTCCTGTTGATGAAGCTGACTATATGCTTGAGAATCTCTGTCAAAAACCATTGATAGATAAAACACGAACGAAAATAAAAATAAAAAATCATGTCTGGGAAGTTGACGAGTTCTTCGGTGATAACGAAGGTTTGCTTATTGCTGAAGTTGAACTGGGCAGCGAAGATGAACAGGTTGAGCTGCCACCCTGGGTGGGCGAAGATGTCTCGGCTGACTCACGATACTATAATGCCAACCTGGTGATAAATCCCTATAAAAACTGGAAAAAATAAGCAGGTAACCATGAGCTACATTAAAACCGAAAAACACGGCCGTATTATGCACATCATTTTTGACCGGCCCGATGAACGTAATGCCTTTAATACTCAGATGGTGATTGATTTAAGTGAGGCCTATACCGAGCTTGAAAAAGATGAAGAGATCTGGTGCGGTATCATTCGCAGCTCGAGCCGCCATTTTACTGTAGGCCTTGAACTGGGCGACATTGTCGAGAACGTGCGTAAGAATGGCCGGTTGCCCATGCCCGAGGGAAACATTGACCCCTGGGGGCTGGTGGGCGAGATCAAACAGACACCGGTGATTGTAGCAGCCGATGGAATGTGCCTTACACTGGGCATCGAACTGATGCTGGCCAGTGAAATCAGCCTGGGTACCCCCAAGACCATGTTCAGCCAGATGGAGACGGCCCGCGGTATTTACCCCATAGGCGGGGGAACCATGCGCTGGGTAGACCGGGCTGGCTATGGCAATGCCATGCGGTATCTTTTAACCAGTGATATGTTCAATGCCGAGCAGGCCCTGCAGTTTGGTATTATTCAAGAAATTGTCAGCCGCGATAAGCTGTTAGAGCGGGCCAATGAATTTGCAGAGCGCATCTGCAAAATGGCACCTCTGGGTGTGCGGGCTACCGTTGAGTCGGCCCAGATCTATAAACGCCAGGGGCACCAGGCGGCCGTTGATGCCATACAGCCCCGTATTCTTGAGATTCTTGAAAGTGAAGACGCCGACGAGGGTGTGCGCTCGCTGCAAGAAAAGCGTGACGCCAACTTCAAAGGCAAGTAATCATTCAGCAGGTAAGAGGCCCGGTGCTCATGGGTTTGAGGGCTTCTTGATATAAACTGTGGTATTGTTTCTATCGATCAGATACTGTTTACTGATACGCTGAATATCTGCCGGGGTGGCCTTTTCGATTCGTTTCAGCAGGGCAAAGAATTTACGATAATCGCCCAGTAGTAGTTCATAATAAGAGAGCGAATTGGCCAGACCTGCATTTGAAGCCAGCGAGTTAATCAGTTCGGCAGCGAAGCGGGTCTTAACTTTTTTCATTTCAGCTTCACTGGGCCCGTCTTTCTGCAGCTTTTCAATTTCTTCATCGATGATTTTGAGAATCTTATCATAGTACTCAAACTTGTAGGCCCCCAGATGAATGCTCATGGTATTATTAAGTTTCTCGCCTGGGTTGCCATTGTATGAATATACATAGCTGGCCAGCTTCTCTTTTACAACCAGACGTTCATAGAGGCGCGAAGTGCGGCCATCAGTAAGCAGCTTAGAGAGCACCTCGAAGTAAATGTCATCTTTGTGATAAATGCTGGGTTTGTGCCAGCCAGTGATCAGGGTAGGGGTATGCTGGGCTTCTAAAACTGCAGTTACCTTACCCTTGCTGCCTTCAAATTCAATGGGGGGAAATTCAGGCTCGGGCTTTGCCTTCAACTTTGAGAAGTGCTTGCGAATGATGGCGAGGGTTGGCTCAAATTCAAGATCGCCCACGATGGTAATCACCATACGTGAAGGTATGTAATTTCTTTCAAAAAAATCGCGGGTATCTGACATGGTCATCTTGGGAATATTTGAAGCGAAACCAATCACTGGTTTGCCATAAGGGCTCATACCAAAGGCCTTACGAATATAAAGTTCATACAGCTGAGAGCCTGGTCGCGAATCGGTGCGCATGCGCCGCTCTTCAATAATCACACTGCGTTCAGGGTAGAACTCGCGAAAGACCGGGTTGATAAAGCGGTTACTCTCAAGGTAGGCCCACAGTTCAAGGCGGTTCTTGGGCAGTTTAATCTGGTAATTGGTTACATCAGCTGATGTATAGGCATTGTAACCCACCTGGCCGGCCAGCGAATAGGCCTTCGAATCTTCTTCACTGAGAATATATCGCCGCTGAAACTTCTGCAGGTAGTTCATGCGGTTGGTGATGTTTTTCAAACGCTGCATCAATTGCTGGCGCTTAGCGTCACCCAACAATGGGTCTAGCAGCTTGCGTCTCTGGGCATCGGCACGCTCACCCTCTACTTCAACCTGCTTCTGAAATATCTTTTCTTTTTCAAAATTACGGGTGCCAAGCTTTTCATTACCTTTAAAAAGAAGGTGTTCGAGAAAGTGGGCAAGACCTGATTGATCAAAGGGCTCATTGGCCGAGCCTACCCCAACCTTGAGATAGCAGGCCAGCGTAGGGGTGAAGCCGTTCTTCATTAAGATCACCCGCAGACCGTTCTTCAGGGTATATTTGCGAATTCTTGATTCGAACTTTTTTTCAATGTCGGCGGGCTTGAGAGCCATGAGGCTGCTTGATAGCAGCAGAAATATAATCAGGTTACGGTACATGCTCTGCGCTTTTATGGTCAGGGTTTGGGCTGTAAATTATATTAATTTGAAGACCAGATTAGATGAAAGCCATTTTACTTGATTTGATGGATACTGCCATACCTGACCCCTTCTTTTTGCAGGTTCCGCGCATGGCGGGTTCTCTTAAACAATTTTATCAGTTAAAGAATCACGAAGCCTACCTGAAATTTGAAAGCGGTGAGTATGCTGAAGAGCAGTACCTTGCTAATTTTTTCGACAGTAAGGTAGAGGCGCATGAGTACCCTTTCACTGCGGCCCAGTTCAAAGATGCTATTCTTCAGACCCCCCCCATGTATGACCATGTAAGCAGCTTCTTCAAAGAACTTGCCGGGCGTTTGCCTGTTTACATTGCCTCTAATTATTCAGAGTGGATTTCTCACCACATGGCTAATTCAGGCCTGGCTGGGCACGTTGCTGGTGTCTATGCTTCATACCAGATTGGGGTACGCAAACCACATGAAGGTTTTTTTCTGCATATTCTGAATGATCTGGGCTTAAGTACAGATGAAGTCGTGTTTATTGATGACCAACCTGCCAATCTTGATGCGGCACGCGCACTTGGTATCAGATCATATGAGGCCGAGAGTGACTGGCCAGGGCAGCTGTTGAATGAATTGTAGAATCAGTTACGAACGTGAAAGTCGTAGGTAATCAACTGGCCACCGCGTTCGATATCTACTTTCACCCGGCTGGTGCTTTTCATCGACTTCCATAGTTCGAACATACGTTCGGTATCACTTAACGGAAAGCCATTCACTTTACGAATGATGTCACCTGAGCGGGCACCCAGCTTGTAAAAGATATGATTGGGTTTGACCTTGTGAATCTTATAGCCTATAATCTTGCCGGCCTTCAACTTGGGCCCGAAAGAAGCACCCTGGTAAATTTTAGCAGGGTTGCCCAGAATATCTTTGTTCACCTCTGCCCGCGATAATACTTTTACAATAGTGCGGCCACCGGTAATTTTTGATGGTGTGATCTTACCAGAGCTTTTATTCGAGGCAGGGGCAACGGTTTCTTGCTGGTTGGTTTCACCCACCTTGATTTTCATTTTCTGGCCACTCTGCCTTACCCAGATATATTCACGCCCAATATAGGTAATGCGGGTAGAGCCGATTTTCTGCCAGGTGCGGTATTCTTGACTCTGACCGGTTTTGCTACCCTTGACTCTCACAACGGCAGTAGCAAATGACGGGTCACCCTCGAGGGTACCAAGCAATTCGAACTGAACAAAGTCTGCACCAGGTGCGGCGGTGTTGCCACCGGTGGCCTGGGTTGTCTGGGCGGGGGCCTTGTAGATAGCACCACCAATGATCTCGCCTGGGTTCACAATGGTAGAGGCCGCATTCTTCTTGCGAACCATGGCTTTACGCTGGGCCTTGCCCCCGGGCTTGATTTCAGAGAAGGCATATAAAAGAACTGAATTGGTGATGCGGGCCAGCCCCAGAGAGAAGATAAAGGCGCCCAGATAAATAAATAATGACTTCGAATAACGAATCTTATCAAAGAAGACACGCGATAAATTCAGCGCCTTATGTGCTAATGCCTTGGGTTCCAACAAAAACTCCCGGGTAAAGGTGTGGCAGCAAACTGCCCACCCTCTCTCTATAAGTTAGACGAAAAGAGGGTCTTTTCACAGTCAACTTTATTTTAACTTCTTTTACTTGTAAAAGTATCGGCATCTCTATCAAATGGAAAAAATAACGGTCAGCCACTGCTATTATTTTAACACAAATGGGCTTAAAATGTGACCGTATTCTCCCGATAAATATTGATATATAGTGGGTAAAATAATGATAAATTTCTTCAAAATGCTGATTATGCCGGTTCTTTTCTCTAATAGTTTGCTGGCGGCCACCTTCACCTGGCAGCCAAGGGGCGATGAGCCCGCATTTAAAGTAGATGTTCCTAATGACTGGGAAAGTGACTATCTCGTAAAAAACAACGGTGCCATCGTTTATTTTCGTGATGATGCTGCTGTGATTGAGGTTAGAGCCTTTGTAGCTGATGATGATATCTCAAGCAGCAGAATGATTGACCTGAAGGCCGCCCGACTTTCAGCCCGTTATACTCATGTTACCCTGTTAGCAGAGAAAAAGTCTTCATACCGTGAAGGGCTCTATCTATCGAAATGGCGTATGGTTCATAAAAACAAAACTTATATTCAGACATCGGGCTTTATTGTAGAAGATGACTTGATTCTGTCTATTTCATGCATTGCACCAGACTATGCCTATAACCGCTACCGCACAGTCTTTGATAATGCCCTGTTATCTCTGTCAATGGCTGAAATCAAAGTTGATAAAAACGCCGGTCTGCTTAAACTGAAGCAGTTTTTTATCTTTAATAGACCCAATTCAGAAACCAATATTGTTCCCAAATCAAGTTCAAGTAGCAGCAACAGCAGTAGCAACGCGAACACGGTTGAAAAAACCGTTAAAGATCTGGTTAAAAAGAAATAAGAGGCCAAAATGTTAAAAGCAAAACGCTCTATATTCGTATCAATTGCAGCCATCATGCTTATGGCTGCATCAAGCCTGGTTATCTTTGCGCAAGACGAAGAGGTTGATGAAAAAAAAGCCGTGCTCAGTACCGTTGGCACATCGCTCACTGAACTGTGGCCTGATAAGTCATGCGCATCATTTGTAACCCGTCATTCAGGTTACCCTTTGGTTTCACTGGCCTGCCGCGTGGGTTATTCAAAGAATGATCGCGCTCAGTTTCTTGATGCTATCTTTAAAAGAGGTTTTATACTGAAAAAAGAAAGCTACAAGCTTTCACCTGACTATGGTTTTTATCTCTATAAAACCGAATATCCCATTCAGTCTGGGCGTTACGTCTTTTTTAAACTGTTTTTTCGCGATGCCAAATATCTCTGGCCTAAAACTCCGTTTATTATTGGGCGCCTCGCCATATATGTTCAAGATGTTTACCGTCTGAAAGACGTAATTCGCTGGCAGACCCTGGGCATACCCCTCAGCTACGGGGTAATCACCCACCGAAAGCAGAGCAAAGAAATCGCTGAGAAAGTGCGTGAATACAATCAAGAATTATGGATGTCTCTCTCACTCGAACCCTATCGAACCACACCTCTGGTTGGCAAGATGCTGACCCTCAAAGATGGTCTCGACGATGATAAAAGAAAAACCTACCTTGATGAGGCCTTTGACCAGCTTGGTCAAGTTATCGGAGTCAGTAACCGTATGGGTTCAAGGTTTACAGCCAACGTCTATGCCATGCGTAAGCTGCTGTCTGATCTGCAAGAGCGCGGCATCAAGGCCTATCTTGATACCCGTACCAATAAAAAAAGTGTGGCCTATGAAACGGCTCAGGTGATGTCGATGCAGGCCTATCGGCGTGACTATGTGCTTGATTCTGTCAGTAACCACAGCGCCATGCAGAAACAGTGGGCCAGTTCACTGAAATCAATGCGCCAAGATGGTAAGGCAATACTGGTTGTGCATGGCCGAAACTGGAAGTCTTTTCAGTTTATTAAACAAAAGATGGCCATACCACGCTATGCTGCCATTAAGTACGTTAAGATCACCGACATCATGGGCGTCAGTCGCTGATCAATCGGTACTTCGCAATTCAATCACTACTATGCTCTCGCTGGTGTCGTCACTGAACTGTTGAAAGTCGACCAGCATCAGCCAACGACGGTTCAAAGGTAGCTGGTGGGTGCCCTGCTGGGCCCCGACCCGTGCCAGTTGGCGTGACCCTGCTTTGATAATCAGACTATCTCTGTCATATCTGACTTTAATGGTGGGCTTCATACCCCCAAGTTGTACCTTGAAAGGGTTTCTGGTTTCACCAAAGACTGCAGATTTGCCCTTTTTCAGCATAAGGCTGTACTGGCCGCCAGCACTGGTAATTACTTTTTCACTGGCCTGCTGTTTTCTCAGAATAAGTACTATGGTTATGATGAGAATAACAGCTAGAATTAGAATAATAACCAGCAGCTGCTCTTTAAAAAAATCGAAAATATCGCTTAAATAGACAGCCCGCCTGATTTTCAGGGGTATTTTAAAAACTGGTAATTTACCCTTGTATAGCACAATGGCGCCGTTGAAGGTTGCATCTGCAGCCCCAATGTAGGCAAATTCGATCTGGCGGCTCAGGCCGGGGGTCAGGCTGAGGTTTTCACCTTTTAAAAGAGGGTAGCGGTATGTGCTGTCTTTATACTTCCACTTACGGCTTAATGAAAAGAAGCGTGGCAGCGAACCCGTGAATTTGTTCACTTCAATAACCAGCTTGAGCTTCTGCAGAGGTACGTCGGCACCCAGTTTAAACGAGCGTTTCACTACTGAGGCTGAACGTGGGTAGCGCAGAGTAAAAAAATGGCGGTTTGAATTTATGAGAGGCTTCTTATAGCTAACCTGCAATACCTTAAACCCTGGCTTACCCTTTGCCAGATACTCAAAGGTACATATATGTTCACCCCAGGGTATGGTTTTTGCACTTGTTTTTTCGGTTTCAATATCAATTGAGAAAGATTTTTTTTTCTGTTTAAGTTTAAAATAGGGGGGCAATTGACCACGTTTAATGGTGTTGTTTGCCGCATAGCATTGACTGCTCTTTAATAGTGCATTGCCAACCTTTTGCCGTGTTGATGGCCCTGATAATGCCAGCTTAAGGGCGGGGTAGGCGGTTGCACGGGGGTTGATGTGGGTAACCAGTTGGTATTTAGCCGGTTCATTGATAACTGTGAAGTTCTTAAGCAGGGCCGGGGCAGCACTGATGAAGTGATACTTGTTTTTACTTAATTCAACAAAGATCAGCTGCCTGGCGAGAAAATTTTCGGTAAAAAAGGGTATTTCAGCCCTCAGGTGGTCTAAATACCCCTCTCTATTGCCCAGATTGCGTTGTTCTGAGGGGTAAGACAGGGTAGTGAGTACTATGATCTTCTGTGTTGATGGGGGTATTTCACGCAAAGCACTCTTCAGGTGGTAGGCAATATCACCTTTAAGTTGCCTGGTAACCAGTCGCTTGCCACTCTTTTTTGCCATGTATTTGATGGTCTTGAGGTATAGTCTGGTTGCATCGGTCTGCTCTATTTGTTTCTCGATGAGCAGGTAGTAGGCAGGTTTACTTAAGGCCTGGGCCGATGGCAACAGCAACAAAGCAGCAAGCAGGTAGGCAGCAGGTAGTCGCATGATTATCATCGGGTAGGTAGAGTTGTCGTTGTGTCAACTTCAATCATGTTCGAAAACTTTTTTTCTATTGAAATTTTCACGCGTATTTTATACATAGTCATAGAGTTAGTTGTTTTGGTGCGTTTCCCCGAGCAAATTAATTTATGATCACGAAGTAACGTGCCGTTAATATAACTAACCTAAACCAACTACTCTTTAAGGAGATCAGATGGCACGATCTGTAAAGCAAGTAACAAGATTACAAAAGCTTAACACCGCTAAGCAAAAGAAACTCACTCGTGAGTTGAACTCTGCTAAAGCACAGGCTAAGAAG
>CAZHLC010000029.1:0-12897 GCA_964532545.1 uncultured Leptospiraceae bacterium
TACATTTACCGTATCACCGATGCCATAGGTGGCATCAGGTGAAGTTGAGGTAATGCCGGTAATAGTAGGGGCTGTGGTGTCGATTTCGATATCTTTATTAAAGCCAAGTGAGCCAACGCCTCCCTGAGCTGGCAGGGCCAGGTTGGCGTTATTGCCGGCGCCGTCTTGAATGGTGGCACCACCCAGAACCAGGGTAGCTGCGGCAGTATAGTCAAGGTCAGCTGCGGTGTGGCCCCCGGCCACTGTGTAATTACAGGTTACGGTGGCCGAAGTTACCAGGGGGCAGCTTGCGGTGCCGCCTGAATTCAGGGCGATCGTAGGTGTAGCTGCAGCTACAGTGACAACCTCATCAAAGGCCACCTGAATAACAATCACATCGGGAACGTTATACGAGCCGTTCAGGGTTGTTGATGTCACGTTAGTAACCGAAGGTGCCTTGCCATCTACCACGATATTGCGGTTATCAGAGAGTGAGCTGCCTCCGCCAATCGTAGGCAGGGTTATGGTGGCATCATTGCCAGCTGAGGTGTCTTGTATGGTGCCGCCATTGAGGGCCAGAGCGCTGATCGAGGCGTACTCAAGGTCAGCAGATTCATGGCCTGCGGCTACGGTATATTGAAAGGTCAGAGTTGCACCAGGCGAACCAGAGGTATAATCGACAACGATATCGGTTGTGCCGGTTTCGAGCGTGATCTGCGGCGTGCCGGTGACCGTTACGCTTTCGGTGAAGGTTACATCAATATCTATGGTCTGGCCCACGATGTAGGTTCCGTCGCCCGTACCCGAGTCGACACCCGAAATGGTGGGTACGGTGCCATCAACCGCAATGTTTGAGGCTACGTCAATGTTGGGCGTGGCAACGGTAAGAGTCGCGGCATTGCCGGCCCCGTCAACCAGAGTGCCAGCGCTCAGCACTGTGGGAGTGTTGGCATCGAGAGCGCCGGTATTTTCGCCAGCCAGCACAGTGTACGTGCCAACGGCCGTAGAAGCATCGTTGAAGGCCGAGATTGAGACCTGGCCACCTGAGTTCAGGTTCACCAGCAGGTTGCCGCCGGCCAGAGTCACGTTTTCAGAAAATTGTACGGTTACGTTAATGGTATCGCCAATCTTATAGGTTGCATCGGCTGAAGATGAGGTTATGCCGGTAATGGTCGGCGCTGTTGTATCGATTTCAATATCTTTGTTAAAACCAAGTGAGCCTACGGCGCCCTGGGCGGGTAGAGCCAGCGAAGCATTATTCGTAGCTGCATCTTGAATGGCGCCGCCACCAAGAACGATGGCTGCTGCTCCGGTATAGTCGAGGTCGGCAGCGGTTTCTGCGGCGCCTACCGTATAATTGAAAGTAAGGGTGTCAGTTGTGGTGCCCGAGTTGTACGTTGCTGTGCCACCCGAAGTAAGGGCAATGGTTGGTGCCGGCAGGGTAACGTTAACAACTTCACTGAATTGCACCTGAATGGCAATTACATCGGGCTGGTTATAGGCCCCATTAAGGGCAGTTGATGTCACATTGAGAACCGTCGGTGCCACACCATCTACCACGATGTTCTGCTGGTCTGAGAGTGAGTTGCCGCCGCCGATCGTGGGCAGGGTAATGGTGGCATCGTTGCCCGCGGCATCACGAATGGTTCCGCCATTCAAGGCAAGGGCTGTCAGCGATGTGTATTCAAGGTCTGCGTTTGTGTGACCAACTGCTACGGTATAGGGAAAAGTTACATCGGTGCCACCCACTGTAGAGCCATAGTCAACCACGATGTCGCTTGTGCCCGTTTCAAGGGTCAGCTGTGGGGTGCCGGTTACAGTCACGTTTTCAGAAAAGCGCACCGCCACGTCGATATTGTTGCCTACAATATAGGTGCCATTGCCAGTCGGTGAGTTAACCAGGGCAACCGTTGGGCGGGTGCCATCTACAGTGATGGCTTTGTTGGCCGCAAAGTCGTTGCCGGTAACGGCTGTAAGGTCAGCGTTATTGCCTGCAGCGTCGCGCAGAGTGCCGGTTCCAATGGTCAGGGGAAGGTTATTGTTCAGGTCAGCCAGGTCATTCTCACCCTCAAGCACAGTATAGGTGCCCACAGCCGCAGCTGCATTGTTAATGGCAGGTATAGTGACGGTGCCGCCGCTCGAGAGCGGAATGGTCAGGTTGTCGCCGGCCAGAGTCACAGGCTCAGAGAAGTTCACAGTTACGTTAATGGTATCGCCTATGCCATAGAGGGCGTCGCCAGTGGTAGAGTTGATGCTGGCAATCTGTGGGTCGGTAGTATCAATAATGATATCTTTGTTGAAGCCAAAAGAGCCAAAGGCGCCCGGCGTGGGCAGAGTCAGTACGGCGTTGTTTCCTACAGCATCGCGAATGGTGGCTGTATTAAGGTTTAGTGAGGTGGCCAGATCATAATCAAGGTCGGCTGAGTTCTCACCGGCTGCCACGGTATAGTCAAAAATCAGAGTGTTGGTGCCTGTGCCGGTGTTGTAGGTGGCAATGGTGGCCGCGCCAGAGTTCAGGTCAATATCGGGTATGCCGCCAGCCACATCTACTGGCTCAGAGAAAGTCACCTCAAACTGTATGAGGGTAGCTGCGGGGTATGAGCCATTTACAGTGGTATTGGTAGTCACATCGGTAACAGTCGGCCCGGTGGTATCAATCACCAGATTCTGGGTATCGGCCAGAGAGTTGGTATTACCAGGAAAGGGCAGAGTAAGGTTGGCATCTACTGTGGTTCCGGAGGTTTTAATTGAGCCACCATTGAGAGTCAGGGCGGTTGTTGATACATAATCAAGATCGAGGCTGTTTTCGCCAGCTGCCACCGTATAGGTGAAAGTCAGCTGGGTGGTGCCGCTGCCAACGCCAGCCCAGTTAACTGTAGCATCAACGGCCCCGGTTTCAAGGGTTAATTGAGGAACCCCGGTAACGTCTACATTGGTGTTGAAGGTTACGATGATATCGATATTCTGCCCTGCAGCATAGGTGCCGTTGGCGGTCGATGAAGTAACCGAGGTTATGGTTGTTTCGGTGCCGTCGGTATTGATATTGCTGGTATTGTCTATGTTCAAGGGAGCCGCAGGGCCAACCGTTACGGTGTTGCCGGCCGCGTCTGAAATTACTGCTCCGCCATCCTGGCCGATCGCCGTTGAGTCAAGGGGTGTCTGGGTATCGCCTACGCCGACTGTGTAGACGCCATCGCCTACGGTTGAGCTGGCAAAGGGGCCAATAGATACAATGTCACCAGTGTTGAGGGTTACATTTATGGCTCCACCAGAGAGTGTTACCGGTTCATTGAAGGTTACCCGAACATTAATGTTCTGCCCAATGGTATAGGTGGCATCTGCACTGGTTGATGAGATGCCCGTAAGGGTAGGCGCGGTGGTGTCGATAATGAAATCTTTATTAAAGCCAAGTGAACCCAGAGTGCCGGGCGTTGCCAGGGTCAGGTCTGCATTGTTGCCTGCAGCATCTTGCACGGTGGCGCCACCGAGGCCCAGTGAACCTACCAGATCATAATCAAGGTCAGATGCCGTATCGCCAGCGCCAATGGTATAATCAAACTGCAGGGTCGTTGTACCAGAGCCCGTGCCATTGTATGAGGCCTGCACCGCGGCGCCTGAGTTCAGGTCTATAACTGGTGTGCCACCGGCGACGGTGACAGCTTCAGAAAAAGTGACTGTAATTACAATCGTGTTGCCGGCATTGTAGGCACCGTTAGCAGTCGTTGCAGTCACGTCAGTTACTGTGGGCACCACAGCGTCGATAACAATGGCCTTGCCGTTGGCGATTGAACCCGCCGCGCCAGGGGCTGCCAGGGTTAGATCTGCCGGGTTGCCCGAGGCGTTACTGTTGATTGTGCCACCGTTGAGGCTTAAAGCCGAAGTTGAAATGTAGTCGAGATCACCGCTAACATGGCCAGCAGCCACTGTATACGTAAATTCTATGGTGGTTGTACCAGAACCCGTACCGTTGTATGAGACCACCGCGTCTGATGTGCCGGTTTCTAAGGTAATGGTTGGTGTGCCGGTTACATCAACAGCCTGATCAAAAGTAACTCTGACAGTCAGGGCGGCTGCGGCGGCATAGGTGGCGTCAGCTTCGACAATGGTTACGCCCGTCACCGCAGGTGGAGTGGTATTAATAACGATATTGCTGTTGTCATTCAGGTTTTGACCACCGGGAATTGACAACGCTGGGGTAGTGCCCGAGTCGAGATCATTCAGGGCGGCATCGCGCAGGGTGCCACCGTTGAGATTAATTGCATTCAGTGAAAGGTCACCACTTACGTTGCCAGACTGTACCACATAGGTGGCTGATGCACTGGTGGCCCCGGCAAACGGAGTTATTGAAATGACTTCGTCTGTGGCGCCAGTTTCAAGGGTGATGTCAATGGTTCCGCCCACCAGTGACACGGGTTCTGAGAAATTCAGGGTAACGTTGACACTTTCACCGAGGCCATAGGTGCCGTTTGCGGTGGTTGAAGTGATCGAAGTAATGGCTGGGTCTGTGGTATCTACGATCAGGTCTTTGTTGTCAGCCAGGTTGTTGCCACCGGGAATAGTCAGAGTGGCGCTATTGTTGCCGGCATCAACCAGGGTGCCACCAGAGATGGCCACGTTGGTTACGGTAAGGTTAGAGCTGGTATTACCTGCGGCAACATTATAGGTGGCTGCAGCTGTGTTTACCCCCGCTAGCGAAGCGGCAGGTATAGCAACTATTACGCCTGTGTCGAGGGTGATGTCAAGGGTCTCAGCTGGTGTCAGGGTTACGTTTTCACTGAAGTTAATCGTGATGTTGATCGCGGCAGTATCATTATAGCTGCCGTTGGCGGTCACTGATGTCAGCGAAGTAATGGTGGGCGCCACACCATCAATTACAATGGCCTGATTGTCAGCGATTGAATTGGCTGCACCCGGGGCCGCCAGGGTTAACGTGGCATCGTTGCCCGTGGTTACGCTTTTAATTGTGCCACTGTTCAGGTTTAAGGCCAGGGTTGAGGTATAATCAAGGTCGCCATTGGCATCGCCTGCAGCTACGGTATAATTAAAGGTAAGTGTATTCGTGCCGGTGCCGGCGCTGTAATTAACCACCTGATCAGTTGTGCCAGTTTCAAGAGTAATCTGAGGGGTGCCAGTTACATCGACAGTTTCAGAGAATTCAACTTCAACGCCAATTACGCTGCCCACACCGTAGGTGGCATCAGCATTTGTTACCCGTACTTCATTCACGGTGGGCCGGGTAGTGGTAATTACGATATTCTTATTAGTGTTAAGGTCAGTACCTACGGTTGAAAGGTCTATACCATTGCCGGCAGCGTCTTGCAGAGTGCCCCCGCTGAGAGTCAGAGCTGGCGGAGCGTTGTTGTTCAAGGCACCGGTTGAGGTGTCACCAGCGCCCACGATGTAGCTGGTGGTTACAATTGATTGATTAGTAAAGTCAGTGATTACCGCTGTCGCGCCAGTATTCAGGGGAATATTCAGAGTTTCGCCACTGCTTAAGGTGAGTGGCTCGGTAAATGTTACCGTGATGTTGATGGTGGCGCCAATGCCGTAAGTGCCATTGGCTGTGGTAGAATTGATTGAGGCGATGGTTGGGTCAGTATTATCGATTACGATATTTTTATTAAAACCCAATGAGCCAGGGTTGCCGGGTGAGGGCAAAGTCAGAGTGGCATCGTTGTTAAGGGCATCGCGCATGGTGCCCCCGCCGGTAGCCAGTGATGAAACCAATGCATAATCAAGATCAGCAATATTGTGGCCCGCCGCAATTGTATAATCGAACTGCAGGGTCTGGCTGCCAGAGCCAACGCCATTGTAGGTTGCGGTGCCGCCGGTATTCAGAGTGATGGTTGGTGGGCCACCAGCAACAGTTACATTTTCATCAAAAGTTACGGTAATGGTTACATCTGGGTCGCCGTTTCTGTAAGAACCGTCAGCCGTTGTGGCAGTCACGTTTGTGACCAGGGGGCCCACGGCATCAATGTTCAGGGCCTTGTTGTTACCCAGTGAGTTTGCAGCACCCGGGGTGGGCAGAGTCAGGTCAGCGTCATTGCCTGTGGCAACCGAAGTGATGGTGCCGCCGCTGAAAGAGAGAGCTGTCTCTGACGTATAATCGAGGTCGCCGTTGGTATCACCGGCTACTACGGTATAATCAAATTCAAGAGTTGCAGTGCCATTGCCCGTGCCGTTGTATGAGGCTGCCCGGTCGACAGTGCCTGTCTCAAGGGTGATTTTGGGGGTGCCGGTAACATTCACATTCTCATTAAATGTCACTTGCACCGTAATGGTCGCACCAGTACCGTAATTGCCATCAACATTCGAGGCGGTGACGCTGTTCACGGTGGGTGGGTTGGTATTGATTACTATGGCGCTGTTGTCATCAAGGTTCTGCCCGCCGGGTATTGTCATGGTGGCGGTATTGCCGGCGGCGTCAGTCAGGGTTCCGCTGAAGACTATAGGGCTGGTCGCAACAGACAGATCGCCGCTGCTTTCACCGGCCGCTACAGTATAGGTAGCCGAGGCTGAGCTCTGGTTACTGAAGGCGGTTACTGAGGTAGTTGTCGCGGTGGCATCGAGGTCAATATCAATGGTGCCGCCGGCCAGGGTAACGGCCTCAGAGAAGTTCAGAGTTACATTGATGTTATCACCGATGCCATATGTGCCGTCGGCCGTGGTTGAGGTGACTGAAGTCAGAGTTGGGGCAGTATTATCGAGAACAATATCTTTGTTGAAAGCCAGTGAGCCTGGGTTGCCGGGTGAAGGCAGGGTCAGGGTGGCGTCGTTACCCAGGGCATCACGCAGGGTGCCGGTGGTGCTTAATGAATTTGCAGCATTATAGTCAAGGTCTGGGTCATTATCGCCAGCCCCGATAACATATTCAAACTGCAGGGTATTCGTGCCCGAGCCGGTGCCGTTATAGGCGGCGTTGCCCAGAGCGCCAGCTAGATCAAGAACCGGGTTAGGGGCAGTCACGGTGACTGCTTCATCAAATTCAACGGTAATAACAACATTGGCAGCACCGTTTCTATAGGCGCCATCAGCAGTAGTTGCTGAAACATTAACCACAGTGGGGCCAACGGCATCAATATTCAGGGCCTTGTTAGCACCCAGAGAATTGGCTGCACCAGGTGTGGGCAGGGTCAAGTCTGCATCATTGCCAGTGGCTGTAGAGGTAATGGTTCCGCCGCTGAAAGAAAGAGCTGTTTCTGAAACGTAATCAAGATCGCTGTTTGCATCACCGGCTACAACGGTATAGTCAAATTCAAGGGTATTTGTGCCCGAGCCTGTGCCATTGTAAGATGCGGTTCGGTCAACTGTGCCTGTTTCAAGGGTGATTTTCGGGGTGCCAGTAACAGTAACGGCTTCATTAAAGGTGACCTGCACAGTAATGGTTGTGCCGGTACCGTAGGTGGCATTCACATTAGAAGCTGTGACGCTGTTAACTGTTGGCGGGGTCGTGTTAATTACGATGGCGCTGTTGTCGGCCAGATTCTGCCCACCAGGTATGGTCATGGTGGCGGTATTGCCCGCAGCATCTGTCAGAGTGCCGCTGAAGGCAATGGGGCTGGTCGAAACAGTTAAGTCGCCACTGGTATCGCCCGCCACTACCGTATAAGTGGTTGAGGCCGAAGAAGTGGCACTGAATGCTGTAATTGAAGTGGTTGCGGCTGTTGAATCAAGATCAAGGTCTATGGTTCCGCCCGTTAGAGTTACTGCTTCAGAGAAGTTCAGGGTTACGTTGATGTTATCACCAATGCCATAGGTGCCATCAGGTGTGGTTGAAGTCACAGACTGAAGGGTTGGTGCGGTGTTATCTAGAACGATGTCTTTATTAAAGCCCAGCGAGCCAGGGTTGCCGGGGATTGCCAGGGTCAGAGTTGCGTCATTGCCCAGGGCATCGCGCAGGGTACCCGTAGTAGCCAGCGAGTTGGTGGCATTGTAATCGAAGTCGGCTATGTTATCGCCGGCCAGAATGGTGTAGTCAAACTGCAGAGTGGTTGTGCCAGAACCGGTGCCATTGTAGGTGGCGCTGCTGCCGCTATTCATAGCCAGAGTTGGGTTGGGGGCCACAACTGTAACAGCCTCATCAAATTCGACAGTAATGACAACATTGGGGCTACCGTTTCTATAGGCGCCGTCAGCCGTTGTGGCTGAAACATTGACCACTACCGGGCCTACCGCATCGATATTCAGAGCTTTGTTGTTACCCAGTGAATTCGCCGCGCCCGGTGTGGGAAGAGTCAGGTCAGCAGAGTTGCCAGTGGCTACTGACACAATTGAGCCACCACTGAAAGACAGGGCTGTCTCTGAGACATAGTCGAGGTCGCTGTTGAGATCGCCGGCAACCACTGTGTAATCAAATTCGAGGGTAGTAGTGCCTGAGCCTGTGCCGTTGTATGAGGCGGTTCGGTCAACGCTGCCCGTTTCAAGAGTTAACTTGGGTGTGCCTGAGACTGTTACTGCTTCGTTGAAAACTACCTGAACCGTGATGGTAGCACCCGTGCCATAATTGCCGTCAAGGGTAGAAGCTGTTACGCTTGAAACTGTAGGCGGTGTGGTGTTGACTACTATGGCACTGTTGTCGGCCAGGTTCTGCCCACCGGGAATCGTCATCACAGCGGCGTTGCCGGCCGCATCAGTCAAAGTGCCAGTAAAGGCAATGGGGCTGGTTGAGACCGTCAGATCACCACTTGAATCGCCAGCCACAATGGCATAGGTGGTTGAGGCTGTGGTCTGGGTTGTAAATGGGGTTACGGCAGTGTTTGCAGTTGTTGCATCTAGATCGATATTGATGGTACCGCCGGCCAGAGTAACTGCTTCAGAGAAATTCAGGGTAACGTTAATGTTGTCGCCGGTACCATAGGTGGCATCTGGGGTGGTTGAAGTCACCGAGGTTAATGTCGGTGCCGTGTTATCAAGAACGATGTCTTTATTAAAGCCCAGTGAGCCAGGGTTGCCCGGGCTGGCCAGAGTGAGGGTTGCGTCATTGCCCAGGGCGTCTCGCAGGGTGCCCGTGGTCGCTAGCGATGTAATCGCCGCGTAATCAAGGTCAGCTACATTATCAGCACCGCCAATAACATAATCAAATTGCAGGGTGGTGGTGCCCGAGCCGGTGCCATTATAGGTGGCATTGCTACCTGTATTCAGCGCCAGAGTCGGGTTCGGTGCTGTGACTGTCACGGCCTCATCAAACTCTACGGTAATCACCACGTCAGGGTTGCCGTTGCGGTAATGGCCATCAGCGGTGGTTGCAGTAACGTTCACCACTACCGGGCCGACTGCATCAATGTTCAGGGCCTTATTGTTGCCCAGCGAGTTGGCAGCCCCGGGGGTGGGCAGTGTCAGGTCTGCCGAGTTGCCGGTTGCGTTTGAAACAATGGTGCCACCACTGAAAGAGAGAGCGGTTTCTGAAACATAGTCAAGGTCGCTGTTTGAATCGCCGGCTACAACAGTATAATCGAATTCGAGGGTCGTGGTGCCTGAACCAGTTCCGTTGTACGAGGCTGTGCGATCAACGGTGCCGGTTTCAAGGGTGATTTTCGGCGTGCCCGTTACATTGACCGCTTCGTTGAAGGTCACCTGCACTGTTATGGTAGAGCCTGTGCCGTAGTTACCATCGACAGTTGAGGCGGTAACATTGGTCACCGTTGGCGGGGTAGTATTGACTACAATGGCGCTGTTGTCGGCCAGATTCTGACCGCCAGGTATAGTCATTACGGCCGTATTGCCGGCTGCATCTGTTAGAGTGCCCGAGAAGGCGATAGGGCTGGTTGAAACAGTCAGGTCGCCGCTTGAATCGCCGGCCGCAATGGCATAGGTGGCTGAGGCGGTCGTTTGGCTGCTGAAGGCTGTAATTGAGGTGGTGGCAGTTGTGGCATCAAGGTCGATGTCGATGGTGCCGCCGGCCAGGGTTACGGCTTCAGAGAAATTCAAGGTGACATTGATGTTATCACCAATGCCATAGGTGGCATCAGGCGTGGTTGAAGTTACCGATGTCAGGGTGGGGGCAGTATTATCGAGAACGATATCTTTATTAAAGCCCAGTGAGCCGGGGTTGCCCCGGGTGGCCAGGGTCAGGGTGGCATCGTTGCCCAGGGCGTCTCTCAGAGTGCCGGTGGTTGCAAGTGAGGTGGTAGCAACATAGTCAAGGTCAGCCACATTGTCGCCGCCAGCAATGGTATAGTCAAATTGCAGAGTCGTGGTGCCCGAGCCGGTGCCGTTGTATGTGGCGTTGCTGCCGGTATTCAGGGCCAGAGTAGGGTTTGGTGCCGTTACGGTAACTGCTTCATCAAATTCAACCGTGATCACCACAGTGGGGCTGCCATTGCGGTAGGCGCCATCAGCCGTGGTTGCGGTTACATTTGTAACAACAGGGCCCACCGCATCGATATTCAGTGCTTTATTGTTGCCCAGTGAGTTTGCAGCACCGGGGGTAGGCAGAGTCAAGTCTGCCGAATTGCCGGTGGCTGCAGAAACAATGGTTCCCCCACTGAAGGCCAGAGCGGTTTCAGATACATAATCAAGATCGCTGTTAGAGTCGCCGGCTACTACGGTATAGTCGAACTCAAGAGTCGTAGTGCCAGAGCCCGTACCATTGTATGATGCGGTACGGTCTACTGTGCCGGTTTCAAGGGTAATCTTGGGCGTGCCTGTAACATTGACAGCCTCATTGAAGGTCACCTGCACTGTAATAGTGGTGCCCGTGCCATAGTTGCCATCAAGGTTTGAGGCTGTTACACTTGAAACTGTTGGGGGGGTGGTGTTAACCACGATGGCGCTGTTGTCGGCCAGATTCTGCCCACCGGGAATAGTCATTGCCGCCGTATTACCAGCAGCATCAGTCAGGGTTCCGCTAAAGGCGATGGGGCTGGTTGAAACTGTCAAATCACCACTTGAATCGCCAGCCCCAATAGGGTAGGTGGCTGAAGCTGAAATGGCATTGCTGAAGGCCGTAATCGAGGTCGTTGCTGCAGTGGCATCGAGGTCGATATCGATGGTGCCACCCGAGAGGGTCACCGCCTCAGAAAAATTCAGAGTCACATTAATATTATCACCAATGCCATAGGTTGCATCAGGTGTGGTTGAGGTAACTGATGTCAGCATTGGTGCTGTGTTATCTAGAACGATATCTTTATTAAAGCCCAGTGAGCCGGGGTTACCCGGGGTGGCCAGAGTAAGGGTTGCATCGTTACCCAGGGCATCTTGCAGGGTGCCGGTAGTAGCCAGCGAAGTGGTCGCCACATAATCAAGATCAGCTACGTTATCACCGGCCAGAATGGTGTAATCAAATTGCAGCGTAGTGGTGCCAGAGCCTGTGCCGTTATAGGTGGCGTTGCTGCCGGTATTTAGGGCAATTGTGGGGTTGGGTGCTACAACGGTGACTGCCTCATCAAATTCAACAGTAATCACCACAGTGGGGCTGCCATTTCTGTAAGCGCCATCAGCCGTAGTTGACGTAACATTCACAACCTGGGGGCCGACACCGTCGACTACGATGGCCTTGTTGGCACCCAGTGAATTGGCCGCACCCGGGTCAGGTAGCGTAAGGTCTGCAGGGTTGCCGGTGGCGGTGCTGTTAATCGTGCCACCGCTCAGGGCCAGGGCCGAGGCTGAAACATAGTCAAGATCACCATTTTCATGGCCAGCAGCAATGGTATAATCAAATTGCAGGGTGGTAGTGCCCGAGCCTGTACCGTTATATGAGGCCAGCGCATCTACAGTGCCGGTTTCAAGGGTCATCTTGGGTGTGCCGGTAACTGTAACTGCAACATCAAAAGTGACGGTTACGGTTATGGTTGTACCTGTGCCATAGGTGGCATCGCCATTGGTTGCGGTTACGCTGGTGACTGCAGGGGCGGTTGTGTCGATCACGATATCGCTGCCATCTTCAAGACGGTTAGGGTTAACCGGTTCTACCAGATTAGGGGTTGTGCCTGAATCAAGGTCATTGCCGCCTGCATCTTGCAGGGTGCCACCATTGAGAGTAATGGTGTTCACGGCCAGGTCGCCGCTCGCATGGCCGGCGGCTACAATGTAGGTGCCGCTGGCCGTCGATTGATTAGTAAAAGGAGTTATCGAAACAGTTGCATCGGTGGCGCCAGTCTCAAGCACTACATCGATAGTGCCACCGGCAAGGGTAACCGGCTCATCGAAATTCAGCGTGATGTTAACGCTCTGGCCAGTGCCGTAGGTGCCGTCGGGGGTCGTAGAGCTGACAGAGGTAATGTTAGGCTCGGTTGTGTCGATTACCAGGTCTTTGCTGTTTGCCAGGTTCGTGGTGGCAGGCAGGGTCAGCACCGTGCTGTTGCCAGCCGCATCAACCAGAGTACCGCCCGAGATGGCCAGCAGAGTAGCATTTAAATCAGAGCTGTTGTGGCCGCCAGCTACGGTATAGGTTGCTGAGGCGGTATTGGCATTAGTAAAAGAAGCAAGCAATGCTGGCCGAACCACCCGAATCAAGGGTTACGTTGAGAGTCTCTGCCGGGGTCAGGGTGACGTTCTCGCTGAAATTGACGGTAATGTTTACACCTGAGCCAACACCGTAGGTGCCGTTGCCCGTGGTCGAAGTTATAGAGGTAACTGTGGGGGCTACCCCATCGATGAGAACATCAAGGTTATCTGAAATCGAGTTCAGGGCCCCGGGTGCCGCCAGGGTGAGAACAGCATCATTTGCCGTAGTAGCGCTCTTTATGGTGCCGCTATTCAGGTTTAAGGCAAAAGTGCTAACGTAATCGAGGTCTGCAGTTTCGTGGCCTGAGGCAACTGTATAGTTAAATACCAGGGTGTTTGTGCCGGTACCACTTGAGTAATTCACCACCGCATCTGCTGTGCCGGTCTCAAGGGTGATCTGCGGTGATCCGGTCACATCGACAGTTTCATCGAAGGTTACCCTGATTTCAATCAGCTGGCCCACGCCATAGG
>CAZHLC010000030.1:0-12822 GCA_964532545.1 uncultured Leptospiraceae bacterium
ATTCTGTATCTCATCTTTTATTTTGTAGTAGAGTTTTTCAAGGTCTTGCCAGGTGGTGGCAACCTCGCAGGTATCTAAGAAAGCCCCGGTTTTGAGCACCCCGGGCGAATTGTAGCTTACATCGTACCGATGGTTCCACCAGTATTCGGCGGGCTTGGGGCCCTTTACATCGAGCTTCATGCCCAGGGCCAGCTTTTCAATGTATTCAACCTGGGGTCTAACCAGCTCTTCTTCACCTTCAAAAGTGAAAAGCAGCAGGCAGCCGGTATTCAGGGCCTTCATCAGCAGGTTTACTGAGCGGTTGGCTACGGCTGCCCATTTTAAAATGGTGGTGAGACCCTTACCCTCGCGCATGGCCTTGAAAATCTTCTTTAATTGCGAGGGTTTCTTTTCTTCACCATCGAGAGATGATTTATCTTCGGGTGAGCCAATGATAGCCGTATCGAGTTCGTCATAGAGGCGCACAGCTGCGGGCTTAAGCCCCTTGCGCATAACCAGGCGCATGAACTCGATGCCTTCGCCTACGTTGCGCGCCTTGACTGCAAAGAAACCCCGGTGTGCCGGGTAGGGGTGTATCTTAAAGGTAATACGGCTGATAATACCCAGGGTGCCTTCAGAACCCATCAGAATCTCATTAAAGTCTGGCCCCTGGGCTGAGCGGGGCGCGGGCAAAGTCTCAACTACTTCACCATTGCCCAGCACCATGCGCAGGTTCAGCACCATGTCATCAATATTGCCATAGTAGGTGCTCAGCTGGCCGGCGGCCCTGGTGGCCACCCAGCCACCGACGGTAGAAATATAAATACTTGAGGGAAAGTGACCCAGGGTATAACCTTTTCGATTGAGATACTCTTCGAATAGCTGGCCGTTCATGCCGGGTTCGACAGTGCAGGTCAGGTCTTTTTCATTGAGTTCAATCACCTGACTCATCTGCTTAACATCGCAGACAATGCCGCCATTCAATGGTATGGCACCACCGCAGACACCCGAGCCACCGGCATAGGGTACCAGGGGAGTTTTATGGCGGCGACAGAATTCTATGAGCTTTTTGATCTCTTCTTCTGTTTTTACCCACACCACATAGTCTGGGGGGTAGGGGTAGTGCTGGTTGTGCTCATATAGAAAAGTAATGGGCCATAGGTCACGGCCATATTTTCTTTTCAGCAATTCATTCTGCTGCGCGTCTTCGGCCCGCCCCGGCAGAATCTGTTGCAGTTGAGCAAGAAGGTTGGCTCTATCTGTGGCACCAGACATGCAGTTAAAGCAATCATCTCTTTCAGCCTGTACAGTATTATTCGATCTTAATTTGTCTTGACGAAGCCCGGGCCTCTGTTGTTCTTTGTGCCATGGCTATTGACCGTGAAGGCTTTGACGCAATTGCCGGGGCTCTGATTCCCCTCAAAGATGAAGAGCGAGCCGAGGCCCTGCATGAGAATTTTACGTTCTACTATAATGATCTCGATGCTGACTCACAGGGTAAGATCAGTCTGTTATTCAAGGTGATCAAAATACTGGCCGTCGTTTTAAAGCGTAAGAGTCTGCTCAAGATGAGCATTGACGAGAGGCAGAGTTTCTTTTTAAGCTTACAGAAGTTTCCTGTTAAGAAGATTGTAGCTGGCTTTACCGGCCTGCGTTCTCTTATTCTGGTAGCCTATTATACCCTTGAGCCGGTCTGGCAAGAGCTGAGCTACAAGGGGCCCATTGTAAAACGACCATTATGAATAAAGACTATGACGTTATCGTAATTGGCAGCGGGGCCGGTGGTGGCACCGCCCTTGAGATTTTCAGCCAGCATGTAAAAAAAGGGCTGAAAGTTCTTCTTATTGAAGGCGGCCCTTTCTGGAAGAAAGAAAAGTTCAACCAGCAAGAAAAAGATATGGCCCGCATTTATTTTAACCGCGGAGCCTTTTTTTCAAAGCAGATGACCCTTTCACTGGCGGCGGCCAAGACCATGGGGGGCTCATCGGCCGTGTATACCGGGGTTTCTTTTCGCCCCCCGCCAGATGTTCTAAAGAAATGGCGTACCAAATATGGGCTGAGTTTTCTCTCAGATAAGTACGCCAAAAAAGTTCTCACTAACATTGAGAAAGAAATCGGCGTGCACGTTTTGCCCAAAAGTTTTGATAATCAGAACAATCAATTGTTTGCCAAAGGCTGCAAGCAGCTGGGTATTCCGGTGAAGCGCCTGCGCATTAATACAAAGGGCTGCAAGCAGCAGGGCTTCTGCAATCTGGGCTGTACCAGCGGCGCCAAGAAGGGCACTCTTGAGGTGCAGCTGCCAAAGGCCATCAAGCGTGGGGTTGAGATCACCTATAACTCATGGGTGAGTCACATTGGGCCCAATGAGGTCACCTTCAATGTGAACCCGGCCCCTTCTTATACTGAGGCCAACACCTGGCCTGAGGGTGAGCATACAGTCAGGGCCAGGCGCATTGTGGTGGCCGGCGGGGCCCTCAATACCCCGGCATTGCTGCTGCGCTCAAAGAAAACCCTGGGTTTTAACAACGATAACATCGGTCGCTATGTAACTTTGCACCCGGCCCTGAACCTCAACGGAATTTATCCCCAGAAGATAAAAAACTACCGGGGCTTTCCGAAAACCTATTATGTAGATCATTTCTCAGAAACTGAGGGCTATTATCTTGAAACCTCTTTTTATTACCCCGGGGTAACAGCCAAGAACCACCCGGGTTTTGGCCCCGAACATTTTGAGGTTATGCAATCATATGCCAATATGATGTCGATTCTGGTGCTGGCCCACGATGACCCCGAGGCCCACAACCGCATCAGTATCAATAAAAAGGGCGGGGCGGTGCTTGATTATACGGTCAGCGCCGAAGCCAAAAAGTCGTTGGTGAGCGCGGTGCGTCGTTCGGCCGAAGTATTTTTTGCAGCGGGCTGTGAGAAGATGCTGCTGCCTGCCACCAACAAAGGTATACTCACCACAGCCGATGCGGGGCAGCTGAATTCATTGATCACTGAAGAGTATTTTGACATGCACCAGACACCATTATCAAGTGCCCACCCCCAGGGTGGGGCCCGTATGGGGGCTGATGCCGCGAACTCAGTGGTTTCACCAGGGGGAAATTTACACGGTGTACCCAGCGTCTACGTGGCCGATGCTAGTTTGTTCCCTACCTCGACCAAGGTGAACCCCTATGAGACTGTGATGCTTATGGCTAATTATGTGGCCGAGCAGGTGATGGGCGACCTCGCAGGTTGATGAAAAACAACCTTCCTGGTTAAACCAGCATTTTGGTAGCCAGTTTTTCAAGGCGGGCCGCTTCTTTTTCTAGATCAAAGGCCGCTGGTATAGTCATACCTTTAGCAAAGGCCGGCCGTTCTGCCAGGCGTTTCACCCAGGCCGCCACATGGGGCACCTCATCAAGTTCGACCCCGGCCCAGCGATGCAGGGCCACCCAGGGGTAGGTGGCCACATCGGCAATTGATAATGTATCGCAGAGATATTCGCGGTTCTTCAGCTGGCCATCTAGCACAGTATAGAGGCGCCTTGTTTCTTTTTGATATCGTTCGATGGCATAGGGTATTTTTTCAGGGGCATAGCGGTAGAAAACATTGGCCTGGCCCTGCATGGGGCCTACGCCTGCCATTTGAAACATCAGCCACTGAATGACCTCTGATCTCTTTTTGTTATCAGTAGGCAGAAGTTTACCAAATTTCTCGGCGAGGTAGAGCAGAATTGCCCCAGATTCAAATACTTGAAAGTCTTCATTATCACGGTCAATAATGGCGGGTATGCGGCCGTTAGGGTTAATCTTGAGATACCAGTCAGATTTCTGTTCGTTCTTTTTAAAACTGATTTCTTTGATAGTGTAGGGTACCTGCAGCTCTTCGAGCATTATTGAAATTTTCCAGCCGTTGGGGGTGGCCTGGGTATAGAGGTCGATCATATTAATTTAAGAGAGGCAAGTGTACTTTTGGTTGCAGAATTATTTTGCCGATTGAGCAGACTTTACAAAGCGAACAATGCTGTTGGCCATACTATTCAAGTATTGAAGCTGTTTGTTTTATCAAGACCCTTTCGTCATAAAGAGCAATGGGGCGTTTTCTATTGGTGTTAATGGTCGCTACATTCATGGCGCCACCCATATTTAGCGAAAGGCAATGTATGGTGATCGAAATACGCAAAAGCGATTTTATTCGCTATCATGGTTATTGGCCCGCGCAAAATTCAAACGAGGCTCGCTACAAAATGCGGGCGATTCAAACAGCATTGATCGAAAAGCTTCATGCACATGCTGGCTTTATTATACTTGATATGTGGTACCCTGATGCGGGTATCAAGACCATTGATAATAATCTCATAAAAGCGTTGAGAAAGACTAACAATGTAACGCTGCTTCGAGGTGGCTATGATAAAAACAGGCTAGAAAATACCCTGGCTGTTTTTAATTCTTCAATCAAAGTGCCCGGGCATGCCTTTATGCAACATAAAAACGGCTATCTAGAGTTTAATGCCTTTATTCTGTACGCAAGAAATAAAGAGGCTTACTTTTTTGTTCCCTCGGTTGCCGTACTCGCAGTTAATCATGTTGGCTATAACAGACCCTCAAATAGGTACATAGGTAGAATAAAAAACCGCAATATTAAGAACTTTCCAATTGTGAGTGCCACTGATATTTTAAAAAACTGGCAGCCCATAAAGAAAAACTATGTAGTGATCATCAGTAAGGTAAAGCCCACTGATGATACCTGGCATGTTCCAGGTTTTGGTTTTATTTCAGGGTCAGAGTTAATTTGCAATGAAATCAAGCATCTTGAGCAAAGCCTGAAGAAAAACTAGCTCTGCTTACCCTCGGCCCGCCGCCGGCGTCGAATCTGTTTGGCCCGCTGCTTGTTAGCCTCAAGCTGGCCCAGATCAAAGGGAATGCCTGCCCCGGCAGCCATACGCTTAATCATGCGCTCGGGCAGAATGTACCAGCTGGCCGATGAGCTGACGAGCAGCTCATCTTCTTGATCGTGAATGGTAGCACGGGTATAAAGACGGCGTTTGCGCACCGCCGTAACCCAGGCGCGCACCTTGACTGGCTCATAGAGGGGGGTACCCTTGTGATACTTCATATGCAGCTGGTCGGTTAGAATCAAGTGACCGATAAACTGGGCAAGGGCCCCCTGGGCCTCATCAACCAGGGCTGCTACCGCACCACCGTGCACCAGGCGTTTGGGCCCCCGGGCACCCGCAGCGTGCTCAGGAAATTGATAGGTATAGATAACCTCACCCAGGTCTTCATCAAAGGGAATATCTATCTGCAGGCTCTTATCATTTTCGGCCCCACAACAGAAACAATCTTGTGGATGCATATGGCGCGATGAGGTGGCAGCTTGATTGGTCTTTTTCATACAAACCAGGTTGCTTAGACAGAACGGTCTGTAAAAGATAAATTGGTATGTCTAGAGCAGTAATATCCCCATAAATCTGTTATTAAATCTGTGATTGACCCCTTGTTGCAGCCTGGCTTTCTGCTTGGCCATGAGTGAACAGAAAAAGGGGCTCTGGGGTGGTCGGTTTGAAGAACAGCTCTCTGATGCTTCGGTGGCCCTGTCAGAATCAATATCTTTTGATTATAAATTGTATGAGCATGATATCAGGGCCTCAATTGCCCATGCCCGCATGCTGAAAAATCAGGGTATTCTTGAGGCCGCCCAGTTTGACAACATTGAAAAAGGCTTGCAGCAGGTTCGCTCAGAAATCGCAGCAGACAGGCTTACATTTGATGCCCGTCTTGAAGATATTCATACTCATATTGAAAAACGTCTCACCGAGATTATTGGTGATGACGGTAAGAGGCTGCATACCGGTCGCTCGCGTAATGATCAGGTGGCGGTTGATACCCACCTCTATGTCAGAGAAGTCTGCGCGGGGCAGCAGGCTGCCCTGCAGAAACTGTTGGCCGCGATTTTGAAGCAGGCCGAGCAGCACAAAGAGAGCCTCTGGGCCGGGTATACCCATACCCAGATTGCTCAGCCCATTCTGCTGGCCCACTACCTGTTGGCCTATTTCTGGAAATTTAAACGCGACATTGAAACCCTGGGCTGGGTTCATGAACAGGCGGGCCAGAGCCCCCTGGGTGCAGGCGCCATGGCCGGGGCCAACTATAGCATCGACCGCCGCCAGACTGCGAAAGAGCTGGGTTTCACTGGTGTCTATGAAAACAGTATGGATGCTGTTTCGAACCGCGATTATCTTTTAAACTATATGTTTTTTGCGGCCCGCTTCTTTACCCATGTATCGCGCCTCTGCGAAGATCTTATTCTTTACTCAACCTATGAGTTTGGCTATGTTAAAATGAGCGATGCTGTCACCACCGGTTCATCAATCATGCCCCAGAAAAAAAATGCTGATATCTGCGAGTTATTGCGCGGCAAGGCTGCTAAAGCCATCAGTAACCTGCAGGCCCTGTTTGTGAACCTCAAGGGTTTACCGCTGACCTATAACCGCGATCTACAAGAAGATAAAATTTATCTCTTTGATACCGTTCACCAGGTTGGGCTGGCCATCTCAGCCATTACCGATGTGATTGAAGGTTGTACCTTCTACCCTGAGAAAATCTCTGCCAACCTTGAAAAAGGTTTTGCCCAGGCGACTGATGTGGCCGACTATCTGGTGGCCCATTACAAAGTTCCGTTCCGAGAGGCCCATGAGCTCACTGGTGGGCTGGTTCTATACTGTGAAAAAAAGTATAAAACCATCGGTGAGTTAAGTGCAGCCGAGATCAAAGAGGCCCTGCAGAACAAATACGAAATTGAGCCTGAGGCCCTGAGTCTGCAGAGCTGTATTGAGCGTAAGCAGGGTGAGGGTTCAACCTCATATGTCGAAGTTGAGGCCCAGTTGAAGAAGGCCCAGCAGGTACTGGCCTGATGGCGCAACTACTTTACCAGCCCGATGCAACTGCTGTAGCCAACTCGCAAATGCAGCAGTTTATGGCGCGGGTAAATGAAAAGCATAATCTAAAGCTTGAAAACTACGCCCAGCTGCATGCCTGGTCAGTAGAAAAGCTCGAAGACTTCTGGGCCGAGATGTTTGATTTCGCCGGCATCATCCACAGCGAACCCTTTACTACAGTTATGGCTGAGCGCAAAATGCCCCAGAATAAGTGGTTTGAGGGGGCAAAGCTGAATTTTGCAGAGAATCTGCTGCGCCATAACAATGATAACGAAGCCCTGGTTTTTTCAAGTGAGGGAACGATGCGCCGCTCGGTCACTTATGCTCAGTTGAACAGCAGCGTGCGCAGTCTGGCTTCTTTTATGGTCTCAAAGGGGCTAAAAGAGGGTGAGCGCGTCTGTGCCTTTATGCCCAATGTGCCTGAAACCATTATGGCCATGCTGGCCGCCACCAGCCAGGGGGCTGTGTTCAGCAGCGGTTCACCTGATTTTGGTCATAAGGGTATTCTTGATCGTTTTGGCCAGATTGAGCCGAAGATTCTGGTGGCCACCAACTGCTATTACTACAAGGGCAAGCGCATTGATCTAACTGAGCGTATTCAGCAGCTGGTGGCTGATCTGCCTTCGCTTGAATGCGTGATTGTGGTACCCTATGAGCCCAGTGAGCAAGTCGAAGCTTCGGCCATTCATGAGAAGGCGGTGCATCTAAAAGAGGCTCTGACTTTTTCGGCCGATAGTTTTACCTTTAAACAACTGCCATTTTACCACCCTGTTTATATCATGTTCTCATCGGGCACCACCGGCCTGCCCAAGTGTATGGTGCAGGGGCCTGGCGTTTTGCTGAATCATCTGAAAGAGCACCTGCTGCATGGCGACCTGCGCCCCGAAGATACCATCTTCTACTTCACCACCTGCGGCTGGATGATGTGGAACTGGCTGGTAAGCGCCCTGGCCGTAGGGTCGCGCCTGGTTCTATACGACGGTAACCCGTTTTACCCCGGGCCTGAGGTGTTGTGGCAGCTGGCCGAACGTGAAAAGATCAATACCTTTGGCATAAGTGCTAAGTACATCTCAGCCCTTGATGGGGCCGATGCCCGCCCTGCCGATGCCGCAGATTTAAGCAGTATAAAGGCCATTCTGTCAACGGGCTCGCCCCTGTCAGAAGATGGTTTTGATTTTGTGTACGACCATGTAAAAAAAGATGTGCGACTCTCATCAATCTCAGGTGGCACTGATCTCAATGGCTGCTTTGCCCTGGGCAACCCCATGTTGCCGGTTTACCGCGGGCAGATTCAATGCCCGGGCCTTGGTATGAACGTTCATGTCTACAATGAAGAAGGTAAATCTTTAAAAGGTGAGGCTGGCGAGCTGGTCTGCGGGTCGCCCTTTCCTTCGATGCCTCTGCATTTCTATAACGATACTGATGGTAAAAAATACCATGCTGCCTATTTTGAAAAATACCCGGGTATCTGGCGCCATGGTGATTACTGCCTGCTCACTGATGAAGGCGGCATGGTCATCTATGGCCGCTCAGATGCAACTCTCAACCCCCAGGGGGTACGCATTGGTACGGCTGAAATCTACCGGGTCATTGAGGCCCTTGCTGAGGTCGATGACAGCCTGGCCGTAGGGCAGAGCTGGCAGAATGACGAGCGGGTGATTCTGTTTGTGAAACTGGCTCAGAACACCAGCCTCGATGAAAATTTAATATCCACCATAAAAAAGACCATTCGTGACGGGGTCAGCCCCCGCCATGTGCCCAGCAAAGTCTTGGCCATTGCAGACATACCCTATACCAAAAATATGAAGAAGGTCGAGATTGCAGTAAAAAATGTGATCAATGGCCGCCCGGTAACCAATTTAGAGGCTCTGGCTAACCCAGAGTCTTTGAAACTCTATGAAAACCTTGAGGCCCTGCAGAGCTGAGAGCTCAGTGTGACAGGTTGCGATTCAGGGTTTCTAAGAACTTGACTTTGCTGTTTGGCCCTTTACGTTTGTAAAGCAGCAGCAAATTAGCAATTTTGCGACGAATGATTACCTCAAGGTTGCATGAGTCGAGGTAGCCAATGTTGTAGGGCAGCTTGAGGGCATGCAGAAACGATGAGATTTCGTTTTTGTGAATGAGGCGGCCGTCGTTTTCGGCATCAATAAAAACTTCAAAGCCGGGAATTTCAAACTTCACAATAAAGTGACGCGGCAGGTTCACCCCATAGATGGGCAGGCCCAGACGCTGGCCCACCAGCATGTAAATACAGCTGAGCGACAGGGGAATACCCCGCTTATGGCCAGCCAGTATCTCTTGTACAATATGGCTTTTAATGTTGAGCAGCTGCCTTGGCCCGCCCCGCAGGCGCACCTGATTGTAGAGCACATAGTTTATGGCTGAGAGCATTTCATCAACCTGCTTCTGCAGCTTTTTGCCGGGGCGGTAAAACTCTTCTGAGATATTTTCAATAAACTCATCGATATCTAACTGGCAGGTTTTAATATGTTCGCGCACCAGTTTCTCGAGTTCGTCGAGATTAGTTTGAAAAGATTGCCACGAGTAGTAGGGGTCATGCAGAAGCCCCAGGCAGAAAAGGGCCCGCTCAAGGTTGGGGTAATTGGCCTTCTCATGCAGGTTCAGCTTAAAGAGATTATGATTAATAAAATCTTCGGTGTATTGTGGTTCGATCGAGCGTAAGTAATGCCGGGCCTGGGGTGAGGGTAGTTTATCGATGTCTTCGAACAGCTCGCTCCAGCAGATGTCTAAACCAAGTAGGTGCTGGTAGTAGGTATCTTGAAAGAGCTTATCAAAAGAAGTTTTAGCCGAGAAAATCTCGAGTAAAAGGTATGATACCTGCCCGGGCTTGGGTTCCATTATCTGTCAGCTTAATGCGGTGATTTTAAGTTGGCAAGTGATTTTGTTCAAAAATTTGAAAAAATGTTTTCTTTCGTCACGCCCTTCTTCTCAAGCAGGGCGGTAACCTCTTGCGACATTTCTTTACTGCCAACCAGGCAGACACGGTAACCTGAGGCATTGTCAATATGTTTTTCAAGCAGAATCTGCACCCAGCCCTGGGTGGCCTGCAGATGATCTGCGTTATCAAGTGCTTTTGAGAGTGCGTGATAGCAGTTGATCTGCTCTTGCCAGCTTTTAAAGTCGCTGGCAAAGGGTATCTGGGGAACTTCTCGGCTGCCATAAAACAGGCTTACCTTTTTATATTCACTGCGGGCACCTGCTATGTCGAAAGCCAGGCCGCGCATGGCCGAGATGCCGCTGCCATGTGTGATAATTAAAACATTATGCCCCTTCAGCTGCTCGAGTGCAAAGCCCTTGCCCTGGGCCTCAGAACAGGTGACTTCATTGTTTACTTCAAGGGAAATAAGTGCTTTGGCAAAGTCACCATCACCCTTGATGAGAAACTTGAGCTCAGGCTCGCTGTGATGCGAGGCAATGGCAAAGTAACCCTTGTCTTCGCGGCCGGCTAACTCAAGCACAACATACTGGCCGCTGTGGTAGCTGAAGCCTGCTGGCTTCTCAAAGGTTAACAGCTGCATTTCAGGTGTTTCGGTTTGTTTACTAAGCAATTTCAGTGTAGCCATAGACCTGAGCCTCTTTTTTTAAGCCGTTGGCAAGCCTTTTCGCACTGTATGTTTTGCTATTGACACTGTATAATTTGATTGAGCCCCTTCTTGTCTGTGCAATCACCCCTTTCAAAAATTTATGGGCTGGGCGACCGTATAAACAAGTGGCTGAAAAAGTCACAGCGTTTGCCAGAGGCCAGGGTGGTTTCAATCGGTAATATCACTACAGGCGGCACCGGCAAAACCCCGGCTGCTATCTATTTCTCAAGACTGTTGGCCACTGAAGGCCACCGCGTGGGTATTCTTTCGCGGGGCTATGGTGGTTCAATGGTAAAAGAGGGTGGTGTGCTCTCAGACGGTGAAGATCTATTGCTTTCTCCTGCCCAGGGGGGCGATGAGCCCTATCTACTGGCTGTTAATTTACCGGGCATTCAGGTAGCTGTGGGGCGCAAACGTTTTGATATGGGGCGGGCCCTGCAAGAGCGTTATGGCAATGACTTATTTGTGCTCGATGATGGTTTTCAACACTATGCTCTGGCCCGCGATGTTGATATCGTGCTGGTTGATGCCACGAACCCCTTCGGTAACGGGCAGCTTCTACCCCACGGAATTTTACGCGAGCCCATCAGTGCTCTCGAGCGGGCCGACATTGTAATACTCACCAAATGCGATCTGGCCGATTCAATGGCTCTGGCTGACTTGCAGGGTCATCTTGAAAAAGCCTCGGGGCGTGAGACGATTTTTCGCAGTCGCCATGCACCTACCGGGCTGGTGAAGCTACCCATCGAATATAATTTTAAGAATGTAGCTAAAAAACCAGCTAAAACCAGCCTGTTTGACCATGAAGAAGTCTGGGCCCTTTCAGCCATTGGTAATCACCGGGCCTTTGAAAAGACTCTGCTTGAGTTGGGGGCGTCAAAGGTTGAAAGCATTACCTACCGCGATCATCACGACTACAGCGAGCGCGATGTTGAGGCCATCTTGAAACGGGTATCACCCTATCAGTTTCTTATTACCACCGAAAAAGACTGGATTCGGCTGAAAAAATACAAAGATGAATTTGCCCATCTGAAGAACTTCTATTATCTCAAGATTGAATTTGAAATCATGTCAAATGAAGTATTGCTGAAAGAAGGTTTAAAGGCCAAGCTGCTTTCTGGTAAACAGTCGTGAAAGATTCAAGCTACTGGCGCACTAATCTCAAGTATGTGGGCATCTTGCTCTCTATCTGGTTTTTCGTCTCTTACGTTCTGAGCATTCTGCTGGTTGATCTACTTGACCAGATTCAATTCTTCGGCTTCAAGCTGGGTTTCTGGTTTGCCCAGCAGGGCTCAATCTATGTGTTTATACTTCTGGTCTTTGTTTATGTGTTTCTTATGAACCGCCTTGACCAGAAGTATAAGGCCGAGCATGATTGATATTCAAACCTATACCTTTATTATTGTAGGCATTACCTTTGGTATCTACATCGGCATTGCCATCTGGTCGCGGGCCGACAGTACCTCAGAGTTCTACGTGGCCGGCAAACATGTTCATCCGCTGGCCAATGGCATGGCCACCGCCGCCGACTGGATGTCGGCCGCATCATTTATCTCAATGGCCGGTATTATTTCTTTTATGGGCCGCGATGGCGCCGTCTATTTAATGGGATGGACGGGCGGTTACGTATTGCTGGCTCTTTTGCTGGCACCCTACCTGCGCAAGTTTGGCAAGTTTACTATTCCTGATTTTATTGGTGATCGATATTACTCTCAATCAGCCCGCATGATTGCTATTCTCTGTGCGATTTTCGTTTCATTTACCTACGTGGCCGGCCAGATGCGTGGGGTCGGTATTGTTTTCTCACGGTTTCTCAATGTTGATATTGACATGGGTGTACTCATTGGCATGACCATCGTGTTTTTCTATGCCGTCTGGGGTGGTATGAAGGGTATTACCTATACCCAGGTTGCCCAGTACTGTATTCTCATTTTTGCCTTTATGGTGCCGGCGATATTTCTGTCGCTCACCATGACTGGCCATGTCATACCCCAGTTTGGCTTCGGGGCCGAGTTGGTTACTGAGCCCGGCACCTACCTGCTGGCTAAGCTTGATGGGCTGCAGCAACAGCTGGGTTTTGCCGCCTATACCTCAGGGCAGAAAAGTACCATTGATGTATTTTTTATTGCGGCGGCCCTGATGGTGGGCACAGCGGGCCTGCCCCATGTGATTGTGCGCTTTTATACGGTACCAAGAGTGGCCGATGCCCGCCGTTCGGCCGGCTATGCCCTGCTGTTCATCGCCATACTTTATACCACCGCACCGGCCGTGGCGGCCTTTGCCCGCACTAATCTGCTGACGACCGTCAGTGAG
>CAZHLC010000031.1:0-12790 GCA_964532545.1 uncultured Leptospiraceae bacterium
CGTTAGCATATCCCAAACCCAAATCAACGCAGGTACTTTGCAAAGACAGTTCGATACCCTGTGAACACCGGGCAGCTGGCAAACCCATTAACATTGTGCAAGCTGAAAGCGAAGCGGCCGGCCGCTTTCGAGAACATCTACACCCCGGCTTCTATGACAAGTGCCGCTTTACCGAGCGACTACCTGAGCCCCCCGAAAAGTTTTAAAAAATTAAAAGCCGGCAACTGCCGGCTTTTAAGCATAAGAGTTAGATTCTAAAAATTAGAATCCGCCCCCGCCGCCGCCAGTGTCAGGAGGAGTAGTTCCGCCACCAGGCTGGCATTCGTAAACGCACTTGCGCTTTTTAGCTTCGGTACGGCAAGCTTTGCGCTCGGCCTTGGGCTTAGCCTTGCAAGCCTTCATTGCTGCACGTTTTTCGGTGCGGCACTTGGTGATGCAGGCTTTACATTCGCCACGAGACTTTTTTGCTGCATCGCGGCAGGCCGCCTTGGCTGCTTTGCGCTCGGCCTTAGGCTTGGCCTTGGCAGCAGTCATGCAAGCTTTTCTGGTTTCTTTAATAACCTGGCCACATTTTTTACCTTCAGCAGAAACAGCAAAAGGTACAGTCATTGACACAGCAAAGATTGCTGCAGTCAGAAGATTAGAAACTTTTTTCATATTTGTGAAATTCTCCTAAATTTATATCGAAAGAGCACATACAGGCGTAAGCTGGCAATGTCAAGTCACTGTGATTTTTTATGTCGTTTTTTATTTATAATGAGACATAATCTATGTTATGGGAAGTAGGGTCTCGTTAAGAGCAACCCGCAGCATAACTATGCAGTGCCGTTTCGCTCAAGCAGATATACTTCTTCAATGAAACTCTTCAAACCCCGTTCAGCAAAACGTTCGGCTTTAGAGATGATATCTGTGCTCTGAAATTTCTCGATTAGCCAGTGGCCCTCATAATACTTGCGTATGGCAGTTTCAGGAACTGAAAACGGGGGACCAGACATGTCATTTTGATTATAATCAAAGCTTAATAGCAGTTTTCGGCAACCCTCGCTGGTTATACTGTTCATTAGCCCCGCGTAGCGGTCGCGCAAAGATTGTTCAAGAGCTACAATTGATGCCCGATCAAAAATGAAATCAATTTTAAGATCAAGCTTTTCAAGATCAAAAATATCACCATGCCAGAATTCAAGATTTTGGGATTTATAGACTTTAAAATCAGAAGATTCTTCAATGATAAAATCAAGTTTACTTTCTTGAAAAAACTCAATGATCGCCTGCTCAACGATTTCTATACCAATAATTCTCAGGCCGGTCTCTTTGAGAAAGATCAAATCTAATGTTTTGCCACAGAGGGGAACCAGTACGGTGCCCGAAGTCGTCTCACTAAGAAGTCTAGCTTTATGTTCTACCAGGTTTGGGTTAACCATGGGCAAATGAAAGCCAATGCGGCCCTCGGCCCACCTTGCCTGCCAGAAGTCTTTATTCATCTTCTGCTCGTTTGCGCGATACGATAAAGCCGAAGGCCATTAATGCCCAGCCCACCATAAGACAAACCCCACCTACGGGAGTAATAAACACCAATGCCCTTGAGCCTGTGAGCACATACGAATAAAGGCTGCCTGAGAAAAGAATTATGCCAATAAGAAACAATACCCACGACCACTTAAAAGAAAGCTTGTCATAAACCTGAAAAAACCAGGCCGATACAAACATGGCAAAAACATGAATGAACTGATAACGAACCGCGACTTCAAAAGTATCTAGCAATTTCGGGGTTAATACCTGTTTAAGGGCGTGGGCGCCGAAAGCACCAAAAGCAACCGACAACAAGCCAAGAAGTGCGGCAATAACATACATCATAGAGGTATTCCGTCGAAAGAAGTCACGGTTTCATGCGAGCTTTGAATAAATTTTTGATTGTCTGAGCGCTTAAACTGTATGGTCTGCAGGCCGGCCTCAGCAGCCGCATCTAACTCTTCACCTACATCAGATAAGAAAAGAATATCGGCGGCCTCAACCTGCAGCTCTTTTACAATAGTGTGGTAAGAGGCCGACTCTTTCTTGCCACCTACTCTGGTATCGAAGTAAGCTGAAATATATTCTGTTAAATCACCCTTCTCAGAGAAGCCAAAGATGAGCTTCTGGGCCTCGACTGAGCCTGAGCTGTAAATGGCGATCACCCTGCCCTGCTCTTTCATCAGACGCCAGGCTGGCAGAACATCTTCATAGAGGTGACCTTTTATTTTACCAGCACTATAAGCCTCGGCCCAGATCTTGCCCTGAATTGATTTCAAGTCAGTATCTTTCTTATCTTCTTTTATTAGCCCCTGCAAATAGGCGCAGACATCAGCAGGGCTATCGCCTACCCCACTGCTCACAATGTTTTTGATTTCAGATTTTATCAGGCCATCACTGTAATGATTTTCTAAAAAAGCCGGCATTTCGTCATAAGCAATGGGAAACAAAACCTCATGCACAAACGAAATTGAAGTGGTTGTACCCTCAATATCGCAGAGGGCCACCTTGAATTTCATTTAGTTTTCTAACCTGGGAAACTTTGACGCAATATCTGAGCCAGTAAACTCAGCAACCCAGCCAGCTTCTGTACCAAAAACCCGAATACATTTAAACGATGGGTTTGGCCCCATATCAAACCAGTGTTTTGTCTTTGCTGGCACATTAATAAGATCATTTTTTTCACAGAGCATGGCATAGACATGACCATTGGCATGAATGGTAAAAAGACCCTTGCCATCGATAAAGAAACGTGCTTCATCTTCATTGTGAGTGTGTTCATTTAAGAATTTTTTTCGTAATTCTTGATGGTTCTCAACCGCTGGAGTTATAGCAATGACATCAGCCTTCACAAAACCACGCTCATTCATTAAACGGTCAACAGAGGTCTTATACGCTTCGAGAATCTGCTCTTGTGAGGCTTGATCTGAAATATCTTGTTCAGCCTGCCATCTCTCAAATTGAATGCCAACACTATCAAGTTTCTCTTTTATTTCATCAAAAGTATTAAACTCTTCAAATTCAGCTGCACTATCTTCTTTATATACTTTGAGTTGACTCATTAGAAATATCCTTATTTAAAATCACGAGAATGTCTGCTTAGCAGTCATTGCTCGGCCAAAATTCACTCTGTCGAGAAGTTTCACTGGGCTAATAGGCATCGAAACAGAAATTCAAGTGCCTCAATCTGGTGCCTGGTTTTAGCAACAGTTTCACCCCAGGTATAAAAACCGTGGCCCCTGATAAGATAGGCGTGAGTTGTGTCGCCCAGCTTTCCCTGCAGGGCCTCTATTATCTCATGCATATTCTGTTTATTCTCAACAATGGGTATGACTTCACGATGCTCGTGAGTGCTGACACCTGACAGGGCCTTAAGCATTTCATACCCTTCAATGACAAGCTCTGGGCCCTTTGTCTTCATAGACAGCACGGTGGCCGCTTTTGAATGAATATGCAGCACAGCGCCAGCGTTTTCATAGCGTTTATATAGATCGCAGTGTAAAAGAGTCTCAGCCGAAGCCCTGGCTTTTCGTGGCTTGAGCGCCCTACCCTCATAATCAACAAACATTAAATCACTTTTTTTAAGCTGGCCCTTATCTTTGCCCGACTGGGTAATAAGTATTTGCTTTTTGCTGATTCGGGCTGAATAGTTGCTACTGGTAGCCAATGACCACCCCTGTTTGAAAAAGTATCGCGATGCTTCAACCAGGCCTTTCTTCAGTTGATTAATATCGTTTTTCTTCACTATTAAAATGCAAGGCCCTTTTGTTTTTTGCCACCCATAGAATCAGTTGGGGCCGAGGCGCTACTGCTGCTAAAAAATGAGCCGGCATCATCGCGCAGATATTCGGGCTCTGAAACAATCTGGTATACCAGACCCTTTTCACTGATACTTAATAGCTTAAGGCGAAACCCCTGAACATTGACAGTTTTTTTATCTGATGCAAGGTTAAATACATAACCCTTTTCTTTGCCAGCATATTTGCCTTTTTCGAACTCACTGACATATTTCAGGCGGATTTTATTTTTTTTGGCAGCATCGAATACGATTCGGCGCTGCTCTTTGAGCTGAATTACGTGGGGTATGCCCGATTGCATTTCGCGTACACGGGCATAACGAAACTCTACCATGTTTTCTTTCTTTTTTACCCGGTATTTTTTGCCCACCGTGTAGCTTTTCAGGTATTGATTCTGATAGGCACAACTACTTGAGAGCAGCAGTAATGCGAAAAGTTTTACTATCGCCTTAGAAGACATTTGACCAGCTTTTCACCCTGAGAATTAGACGATTCAAGAGCGATAGCTACAGCATTCTGGCCAGAGCTTTGTGGTAATTCTTTTGCCACACCCGGGTTTGCGCCGGCAAAACCAATATAACGCCCACCAACCACAGGGCCAGTAACACGTATGTTAACCGCACCAGCAATTGATAGAGTGAGTCTTTTTTTACCCGAAGGATTTTCTTTTTTCAACGTAATGCGTGACTGGTTGGTATATATCCCGATGCAGGCTTGATTAATATTTTTCAGCTTTTCGATAACGCCATCTGCATTAACAGTGAGAAGGTCACCTTCAGCAAAGGCTTCTGATGATACTTTATCCCACTCAAGTTCGAAAGAGAGCGAGCCCTTGAAGTTAACCTCACCTTTAAATACTGCCTTGCCCTGGGCCATAAGCGACTTATCAGAACTCTGCACACCTTCATGCTTACCAGGCAAAATAAGTGCAAAATCTTTCTCAGAGATGAACATACCTGCGGGCTGGTTTCGCGAATAACCCTGCACTGCATTGTGATCACTGGCCACGCCCTTGATCGCGCTGTTTTTATTACCCTGAGAAACAAGGCCGCCGTTGAAGCCGGCTGCCCAGCCTTCATTATTTTTAGATGATAAAGAGAAATTATTCAAATCGGGAACACTGAAACCTTTCAGGTCTTGAACACTCTTGTTTATCTCAACGTTCAAGGGCCCCGTATGCGAATTAAGGTCATGCTGGGGTTTGGCATAATCATGCTCATGGGGCAATGGCTCACGGGCATCTTCAAGCCTGCTGTCACTGGCCTGCACTGCAGCATTATCAACTTTTGCGCCAGAGCGGGCAAAGCGTACGATACCTTCTTTGTCTTCGGTTGCAGGGCTCAATCTTGAATCATCTGCCTGTACTGCCCTTAATGAAACAGCCTCTTTATTGCGGGCAAAGATAACCCGGCCATATTCAGTTTCTGAACCCTTTTTTAAACGTGGGTCATTGGCCTGCAGGGCCTTCATTGCAGCTTCTTCATCAAGCTCAGCGAGCTGAACGATACCTGACCATGTTGTTGAGGCGCTGCGCAGCCTTTTATCATCACTTTGAACAACCGCATTAGCTTCAGCTTCACCGTTTTTTGCAAGTTTGATTATACCCGCTGACTCAACAGTGGCTTCGCGCAGTCTTGAATCATTACCCTGTACAACCGACTCAGGGCGGGTTTCACGGTCCTTAGCAAGTCGAGCTATGCCCGCATTCTCAGTAGAAGCTGGCTTCAGCCGCATGTCATGACCCTGTACTACTGCACCTGCCCTGCCCTCACCATCTTTGGCCAGCTGTACAATGCCGGCCGAGTTCTCATTGGCTGTTTTTAATCTTGAATCATTACTTTGTACTACAAGGCCTTCGCTGGCCTGTGAGTCTTTGGCAAGTTGAACCAGACCAATAGACTCAGTTGTAGCAGGTCTTAGCCGGGTATCGCTGGCCTGCACCGCCCTGTTAGGTGCAGAGCCATGGTTTTCAGAAAGTATAACAGCGCCTGGCATCAGCTCACTGGCATAGGCAACAGCCTCGCTCTTAGAGTAATCGACCATTTTGTTCTCTGCAACAGCAGAAGTGTCAAACTCAAGAACCTTGAAGCTTTTGGGTTTTTTAGCTGGGTTTTCGATGATTACTTTAATAAACTGTGCCCTGACAGGATTAAATATCCAACTGTACCAGCTGTTTGAGCTTACAAAAAAATTATCTTCAGTTGCGACCGTTTGCCAGTTTAATTGATTAATTGAAACCAGAATTGAAAACTTATCGGGAAACTGATTCTCTGCATCTTGTACTGATTTTAATCGAACCTGATTGAGAAAGTACGCAGAACCCAGGTCGACCTGAAACCATTCTTCGTTCTCGGCACCAGGGGCGCTGGCCCAACCATAGTCTGGCCTGCCATCAATCAGGTTTTCAACGACCCATAGACGATCAAACTGTGACGATGCATTGAGACTGAAGTCAGCCCGCTGAGCAAAGGTGAGATGCGTGACTTCAAGCTGTTTTAGACTCTCAGTGCCTGACTTATAGAACACAACCTGAACAGCTCTGGTTGTAATTAGCGGCGTCTGCAACCTGGTGGTATCACCATCAAGATCTTTATTCAGAATGGGAATCTTTGCCCAGTTTTCATCATCGTCAACAAGGTAAAACGCTGAAATGCTGGTAGCACCACTCTTGTTAATAAAACTTATTGAATTAAGAGTTGAAGATTTTTCTAGCTGTATTTCAACTTGAACGGTTTTGACTTCATCTGAAGTTTTTTTGACAACCGTAAGCCCATGTGCATGCAATTCGAATTCGGCATTGTTCGCATGTGCACCCTTTATAACTATCTTTTCGCTACTGGTAAGTGAAGTGCCCCTGGTCATCTATTCTTTTTACTTCTATTACTTAAATCAAATTACAACAGAAAACAGCCAGTATGCTAACCATACCAGCAGAAGGGTCGCAGCACTTGACAAGAGTATCAACACAGTTGAATAACTCTGCTCAAGCAAATAAGTTTTTTCAAGAACGAAAAAGGTTAAATGCTGCTTCTGCTCAGCACCGAGCTCTTGCAGCCGCTGCTCCCAGATTGTTTTGGGCCAGCTGAACCCATCGGCAAGATGCGGCAGCTCGCGGGCTGTCGAAGTCAATCGAATTGATAGAAAAATTGCCAGCACCAGAATAAAGAAGTAAAGCAAGCCACCTAAAAAGTAAATATGCTCAACGCCTGCAAAATTCAAGGGAATGCCAGTGTTACGAATGAAGTATGCGATAAAAATAAAGAACTCTACCAAAAGAAGAAACACAGATAAAAACAAAAGCCACTTACCTTTGTCAGAGAACATGTCAATTTTTCTGAGACCAGACACAAGCAATAGGTCGCTGGTGTTTACATCTTTATTATACAATGGGGGCATCTCATACCCAACCCGGTAGCTCTGGTTACTCTGTAAAAACCAGAAGAGACCTATGATCACAAGAACGCCAAAGATTATCAACATGTATACGACTGGCATGAATTCTCCTTAACTTGCAGATAAAGCAAGTATTTGTTAGCCTTTTTACATAAAATCGGTATATTTACAACCAAAATTAACCTGAAAGAGAGATTGGCCTGACTTTTGACTTCACATAGATTTTACTTGGTATACCATTTTCGGCCAGCACTTGCTTTATCAAAGCAACAGGTAAGTCTTGTTCGGTAATAAAAAAATATTTGTTATTATATTCATACTGCAGGTTAATTTTATCAATGTATTGACCTATCTGCTTATGGCTACGCAGCTTATCTAGCTTTGTTTCGATTTCTGAATTTTGACCGCGCGAACGTCGATTTTTTTCTTCGCGTCGGTTTCGAAGAATACCTTCAAGATATTTAATGTCTCCACTGCGGCCACGCTTGATCGCTATTCTCATAGCCTCACCAGTTTCAAGTTGACCATGTCTTTGTATTAAATCATCAACAATCTGTTCTTTCAAGTTGCCAGGGTTTTTGCGGTCTCTGACAAAATCTTCAAGCAAATCTCGCATTTCAGACAACAGGGTTGTTTGTTTATCTGATTGATTATTTATGTTAATATGTATATGATTCGGGGGTATCTGAGTATCCCCCCGCTGGTGAGGCTGGTACCCTTCTGGGGTATTCTGACCTACCATCCTGGGGGGTATCTCTGTATCCCTCTGGGGGATGTCTATAGAGCACCCTTGGTACTCAAATCTGAAATAATAGCGAGATGGTGTTCGCCCCGTACCGGGTATAACATCGATTAGGCCGGCAGCAATAAGATCTTTTTTAGCCTGTTGTAATGATTTTTTTGTTTTGAAGCCGGTTTGCTGCAGTAGTTTTTCAGTGCCCGGCCAGGCAGGTTTAAAGTTTTCGTTGGTAAAGCTGCATAATACCGGGTATAAGGCTCGAGCAGCCGGAGAGAGTTTGGCCCATATTCCCGATTCAATGATATCTTTCATGAACTTAAAGTAAGTGTTATTCACCCTGCCCTTGCTCATTTGTAATCTCCTTGCCAGGTTTTGAGCTATTAAAAAAATAGGGTATATACCTAAAAATAATCAATTTTTAGTTGACAAGATGTTGGATGCAATGTTATGTCGCATATCCAACAAGTTCCCTTTGGTACCCTTTAGGGCATGGTTCTACCATGCCCTTTTTTTTGCTCAAAGCCAGATGGCTATAATCTGTTAATTTATGGGGAGGTTTTTGTTTTTGCAGCATCCCCAAGTTCCCTCTTATTTTTTATTTGTTTTAAGAGTATATATATCCACGATGAGACATAATATTCAGGTTTTCAAGTTATAAAAAATATATAAACAGATTTGGGGCGTTTTTTGCTATTTTTTAAGCAAATTCTGCAGATAATCGCGAATTTTTTCTGCAATTGAGTCAATATCGATCTTTTTTGCATTTATTCCATCAAGGTGCAATTGAAAAGTTACGTTGCCCTCTTTGTCTAATTTGCTTTTAACGTCGACCTTGGGCTTTATGGTTACACGGTCTTTACCCCTCGGTGATGGGGTCTCTTGTTTGGCTGGTAGCTTATGTAATTTGTTATAATTTTTCGCAGATTTAACTGTTGAGATCGTGCCTGATTTAAACTCGGCTAAAAAGTCAGAGCCATTATCGGCCTTAATAGCGAGGGCGTATTGAACCAGCATGTTCTTCGACAAGATTCCGGCGTCGGCAGCTTTCTTTTGCCACGGCGCCGGAATATCGGCTATTGATAAAATTTCTGAGATATAGTTTCTTGATTTGCCAATGATCTCTGAGAGCTCTTGGTCTGTGTACGAGAATTCGTCTTTAAGCCGCTTATAGGCCAAGGCCTCTTCAAACGGGTCTAAGTTCTCGCGTTGAAGGTTTTCGATTACAGCCAAGCGGTAGGTGTCTTTGTCATCTTTGTTTAGAATACGACATTCGATCTCCGTCCATTTTGCGAACTTTGCTGCGCGAAAGCGGCGCTCGCCAGCGATAATGCGATACTTGGCACCCTGCTTGGTAACGACGATGGGCTGCAAAAGCCCTTCTTCAACCAATGACTTGGCCAATGACTTGATGTTCACGTCTTTATTAAGTCGGGGTTGGTCTTCTGACGGTATTATGTCGGATAATTGTACCTTGCGAATCGCCCCTTCTATGCTTTGCTCAAACAAGCCGGCGGCTACGTTCAGCTTTTTACTTTTCGATGACATCCAAAACCTCCTTAACAAATGCAGAGTACTCTTTGGCTTGTTTTACTTCGGGGTTGTAGTCGATGAGTGTCTGTTTTGATAGGTGGCTCTCTCCCACTGCTACCCCGCTAGAGATAGAGTTTTTGAAGACAGGAAAGTAGTTTTGAATTACGGGAAGGATTGTTTTTGTTAGTACGGTATTGCTCTTGAGTTGAGTAACGAGGGCGCCCAGAATTCGCAAATCAGGATTTATGCGCCTTTTGATGCTTTCAATGGTGTTCTGCAGGCCTTTGATTCCGTCGATAGAGAACTTTTCAGCCTGTAATGGCACCACTACATAATCTGAAGCAACCAGTGCATTTACTGTGAAAATTGATAGACTCGGTGGGCAGTCGATGACAATGAAGTCGTAGTCATTTTTAATCTCACCAATAGCGTCGCGTAACACATACGGGGCTTCAACATTGAGCCCGCTGAATTCGACTTCAGCCATGCTAATGGTTGAAGGCAAGATTGTCAGGTTTTTATATTTAGTGTCTTTAATGATATCTTTAATAGCGGCCTTTTGCTGAAAAAGTTCAGAGGCAGAGATTTCAAGATCATCGACATCAATGAAGATTCCCGAGGTGTTACCCTGAGGATCCATATCGATCAAAAGCACCCTGCTTTTGTATAGTGTTAGGCCATGGGCCAAGTTTAGAGAAGTGGTGGTTTTGCCTTCACCACCCTTCTGGTTTGCTATTGCAATAACCTTGCAGCTCATTAGTTTTCACGCCCGGTATAAGGTAGAAAAGCGAAGTGTCAAGCTGAATTCGAAAAAAACGGGTTCAGGTGATGAAAATAGCGGGGGGGGGTAATGTCGGATATCCGACACCGCCCTGCCCTGCCCCCTATTTGATTTGACGACTGATTAAAATTAGTCATGTTGACGAGTGTTAGCAGCCTTGGAACTCTTTGCGACTTATCGCGAGGCCGGTATTTTTGCGGTTTTGCGCAGTCTTATGCGTTCTGCAGGTGGCGAACATTGGCAGCTCTATTTCAAGCTAGACTCTGATCGCTATTCGGTAATCGAGTTTAGCGAGGCAACTTTTACCCTGAAAAATGGTCATGATGCAGCCTACTCGGCTATTGAGCATGGTCAGCCATTATTCGCCAGAGATCAAGAGGCAGCATTAATTGTGGCCAAGGCCTTATCAAAAGAAGATCTTGAGTTGATTGCCTATGCAGTTTCTCTGCTTATGACGGTAGAGGCCACCGGGTCTGCAGAATACCCCAGTTTGTTGCCGTTTTTCCTTCCCTTTGGTGGAGAGCTTTCGGGGCATAATCGTTTGATTCTAAAGCCACGCAGGGTGTACTTTCTTGCTGGCGCACCTGGCTCAGGCAAAAAAACATTTATTCGCAATCACTTTCTCTTTAACAAGCAGCGCCTGCTCGGCTCGCCTGAGCTAGATTCAGCTGAGGGCCTGATTGAGATTGGTGAATCGGTGATCGTTCCTGAGTTGGCCAAATTGGGCGACGATGATTTAGTTCGCCTTCAGAGCTCGTTGGTTTCGCCGAGAATCAGTAGCCTCTTTTTCCTAAGCATATATGACTTGACCGCACTGTATGACAGAAAAATCATTTCAAGTGAAATATTTCAAGCTTGCAATGAGAATAGACTGATTATGCCATCATTTAGAAACCGTAAAGATTCGGAAGCTGATATCTTAACGCCAATGTTCTTATTAAAGGGGTTGGCTCCCCAGCTTACTAAGAAGCGAATTAATTATAAAGATGCTCTCGCTGAAGGTTCTAAATCTACCGGGGTGAACCCGGGTGGCAAGAAGCTGCGAGATGCTGTTCAAGAGCTTGAGATTCAAGCAATCACCCTGGCCCATAGGGCGGTCGGAAATTCTCAGAACAAGATAGCCAAGTATTTGGGCATTTCTCGGGGGTCGCTACAGCATAAAATAAAAAAATATAATCTACCATATGGAGATTGGGACCTTGGATGATTATATAGAAAAGACAAGCCCCAGCGGCGTTGTAATCAGGGTGAACACTCGCAAGCGGTCTTTTCTGGTGATCAAAGAAGGCCAGCCGCAAGTGAACCCGCTGGCTGAGAAAGAGAAGTCTATAGTACACCCATTGGCCAATGTTATTTTTCTGGGGTCAGACTTTGAGCTTGTTGACGTTCGCCCCGAAGATATCGGGTTTTTCAAAGTAGAGTCAGGCTTTATGCATGTACCATTCAGGGCCATCAGCGCGTCGGATATCCGACATTTGGCCGTTGAAACCCGGGTTGACTCAGATCTGTTGCCAGCGAGAATATACTTTTTTTCAAATTATAGAGTAGGGATGTTGCCCAAAAAAATCGAGGGCCCAGTTTTCTTTTTTCTTGAATCAAGGGTAGATAGAGAAAGCCTGATTCGGGTCAAAACCCTGTACCCCCAATCTAGGGTCGGGGTTTATAAGCATGAGCGCATAACTAAGGTCGAGCTAAATATCGACACCGAGGGTTTAAACAACCCAGATAATCTGCGTGCGGTCGACCTGGTTAAGCAGGGTAATGTGGTCGGTGAAATTTCAAAAAATCCCACCTTTCTTGCCCGGATATATTTGCGCAAGCTCGAATGGGCCAATATGCGAGATTTGCCATACAAGATGATTGTAACCCATGAAGATGCGCAGAATATAAAGGCATTTCTTGAAGTGATGATTAAGAACGACAACGGGGTAGAAGAGTTAGAGACAAATAAGGCTCAGATAAAAACCCTTGATGAATTCTATGCTCTTCTTTCTGTTTTACTTTCATTTAGCCAGGTCAAGGTTGATGCGTTTTTTGAAGAGAGTACAATTCCGCAAAGCTATTTGGCGCCAGTTCAGAAGGTGCTAGAGGCGCAAAAGAGCCTATTAGGCCCCCAAGCTCAGGCCGACTTTTTTTCTTATCTTGAACAAAAGTTCACAACTCTCAATTCCGACAATTAAAACAGAGAAAAACTTGATTATCTGTTAATCTGAGTGCTTAAAAAATAAGCACTTTTTTCATTGACAGGCCCATCAGGTGGGAGTAAATAGTATGAGAATGCGTAAAATCTGGGCAATTGCAGCACTAGCTCTGTTTTTCACAGGGGCTTCGTATGCAGAGACCTTTTCTAAGGTTTCTGCAGCTACAAAGATTGTAACTGCCTTACCTGTAATAAAAATCGGCATTGCTGAGAAAACAATTACGAAATTTTTTACTGTAGCACCGAAATTTTTTCAAGCTCGCCAGCAGAGTTCTATTTCTGTAACAGTGACTTTTAAGAAAAGAGCTGTTAAAAGCATGAGGCAAGTTTCACAGTCATAT
>CAZHLC010000032.1:0-12724 GCA_964532545.1 uncultured Leptospiraceae bacterium
CCTTTTTAATACCTTCAGGGGTATCAGAGCGATCATACTGCTTTGGCTTGATGCGCATGGCATCGAAGATAATCTGGCTGGTAGCTGCGGTACCTGAACCTACGGGGCCAATAGACACTGTTTTGCCTTCGAGCCCCTGAAGAGTTCTGATATTCTTTTTAGCAATGACGTGTACTTCTTCATCGTAAATAGGCAGAAGAATTCTCACCCCACTGCTGACCCTTTTGTCTCGTTTGGTAGCATCTTCAAATACGTCAAGCTGTGCCATGGCCATATCTGCCCGTGCATCGCGCATCAACTGAATGTTCTCAGTGCTGCCCTTGGTAAGCAGAATCTTCATGGCAACATCAGGCAAGTCAGTGATGGTATTGGCGATCTGGTAGTAGGTGCCGCCGATAAAGCCTGATGCAAATACAACCTGACCACTGCCCTGGGCCCAGAGGGCCGTTAAAGAAATGATGGTTGCTGAAAGTATTAAGTGCCTGGTTGTTTTCAACATAGTGTACCTCGCAAAAACGTTCTCGCGGTTAAAGCTGTTCAATGGCCTCAGCTGCCGCCCCATGAAAATATTGTCGGTATTTGCTGAGGTATTGTTTTACAGTTTCTTTGTTTAATTCTGACCATTTTTTATGGGCTTTGCCAAGAGCGGTCTGGCGGGCAAAGGCCCCTTTTACCAGAGCTTTAACTCTGGCTGCCGACAGATTTGACTTACCGATAATAACTGAGCTCACCGACACGGTTTTAACCTCAGCGCCCTGCCACGGGTAGGTTCCACCCTTGATAGCACGTCGCTGGTAAGGAAAGCGCTTCTGCAGTCTTTTGTAGATGCCATCATCCATAGATAGAAGATGTACTCGTTTGCTGGCCAGCGGGGTCAGCGACGAATACATCTCTACCGGAGCGCCAGCTACATAGAACATGGCGTCAATTTCTCGCAGCATGATTTTTTCAAGGGCCAGCTGGGGTTTTGACTTATTAACATAAAAATCTCTTTTACCAAAACCAAGTTCATTAAGAATAATCTTGGCGGTTTCGCGGGTACCCGAACCTGAGGCCCCGATATTGATTCGTTTCTTCTGCAGATCACTGAGCCCCAGAACACCCTTACTGGTAACGATGTGCACTTCTTCTTCGTAAACAGGTAGAATGATTTTCACTTTTTTGCGCATACGCTTGCTCTTGAGAGCTTTGTTGATCAAAACATCCATCTGGCAGAGGCCCAGCTGAACCCGACCATCGGCCACCAGCTGCAGGTTCTGCACACTGCCCCTGGTAGTGTTAACGATCAACTTACGAAAAGCGGGAATATTATTCAGTGATTTGCCAATATGGTAGTAAGTGCCACCATGAGCACCTGTAGCGACCTTGGGGCCTTTGGGCCGGGTATGGCCCAGCTCAACCACAAAGATAGATAAAGTTACAACTAACAGTGCCTGCAATTTTGTTCGCATGATTCTCATCGGGTCAAATAGTTCACCCTAAGTCAACTATATTTCGACGTATTACAAAGGGTGGCTGGCTTGTTTTTTTATCTGATTTTTTCTGGCGTTGCGCCTTGAAAAAAGGTCGGTATGCAATTTAAAAAAAGAAAAAAGTCATCGACAATCAATTATAGAACTGTGCATGTTCCTAACAAGAAAACAGAAACAGGGGTTTAAATAATGAACCTTAAATCAGAAAACAAAGGTAACGCAACAGTAATCTCACTTGACGAAGACAAAATTGATATTGGCAATTCAATTGATTTTCGTAATGAGCTCTCAAAGCACGCTGATAAAAGCGGTGATACCGTCATTATAGATATGAACAGTGTGACCTTTATCGATTCATCAGGCATTGGTGTTCTTATCACTTTTTTTCACTATGCAATCGACTCAAACAAAACGCTCAAACTGGCAAACTGCAAACCGAAAGTTGTTGAGACCATGAAAACAACCAAGTTAGATAACAAGATTCCCATGTTTGACAGTATTGATGCCGCTCTGGCATAACAATGCTTGGCTACGTAAGACTATACTCTCCCCGGGCTAAAGAGACCATCAGGGGTATTCTAGAAAAGCACCTCGATCGCTATCAGGTGACCCGCTATACTGACAACATTCTCACCTGTGTAGATGAGCTGGTAAAAAACGGCATCAAAGCCAATTACAAATACGTACTAATCAGAGAAAAACTCGAACAGCTGATTGCCGAAGGCAAAATAAACCAGTCAGCTGACGAGATTCTGAAAGACCGTAAAACCTACAGTGATGTAACTGAAGAGCATATAAATCTCGAAGACATTACCAAGGTTGTTCGCGAGGCCCTGACACAAGAGGCGAAAGTCATTACCCTCAAAAGCAAGGCTAACAAAGAAGAGCGCAAGTACACCGACGAAGAACGTCAGAAAATTCTCGACCTGAAAACCCTGTTGAACCTGCAGAAAAAAACCAAAAAATACAAGGCCAGGGTTGAACTGCGCATCAACGAATACTGGAATGCTCTTAACATCGAGGTCATGAACAATGCCCCTATCTTAGAGAGAGACCTGGGCCGCCTGCACCAGAAACGAAAAGAATTTAAAGAGTTTGCCGACCGCGGCGAAGAAATGATGTTCTTTATTAATAATATGGATACTCAAGACGCAGGGGCTGGCCTTGGTTATGCAACCATTGATTCTGGCCTGCGTGAAATGGGCCTTGACCCATTTCAGACCATTAACATCATTTCTGTATCAAACACCACGGTACTGATCTACTTTAAACTTGATAAACTGAAAGAGCTGATGGCCGAACAGCCCTCAGCTGCTGAGTAAACCCAGCTCGCGGGCAACCTCTTCAGCATCTGCAAACAGCTTTTTCTCTTCTTTTTCAGAAAACTGACCAAACTTTTTCTTCTGAATTCTTTTAGCCAGCTCAGCATATTCAAGACAACCCGCAATGGCATAGATCGGGTTGCCCTTACCTTCTATGACTTTAAGCTCATTACCCTTCTGCACCACCAGGGCCCCAGGGGGAATCTTTTTGCCGCCACGAATCATGCAGCCCGCGGTGATGGTGGCACCATCACCAATTTCAGCACCATCGAGAACAATGCTGCCAATGCCAATCAAACAGCCGCGACCAACTTTACAACCATGCAGCATGGCATTGTGACCAATCAGGGTGTAATCGCCAATCTCTATAGGCTGCCTGTCTGCATGTAGAGTGCAGTTATCTTGTACATTCACCATGTCACCCAGGGTAATGGTATTTACATCGCCCCGCACCACAGCACCTGGCCAGATTGAACAGCCCTTACCAAGCCTTACATTTCCTATAACTGCTGCAAGCTTGTGTATGTATGCTTTTTTCTTTGTCGCACCTTTTCTTTTCTTTGTCTTTTTACTTTTTTTTGTTGCCATATTACACCAAACAAGCATACATTTATATAGACAAATGTTTTACATTTGTTACCTGGGGAGATAATACATGAAACTAATTACGTGCGAGGCGATTTTACCCACAGTACAAAGAGTGAGGTAAAATGAATGCCGAAAGATACTAAGAATTCAAACAACGACCTTGACCGGGTCGAAGCCCGTTATCGCGCCTTTCTTGCAGCGATACCCGACCACATTTTTCGCATCAGCGAGAAAGGTGACTACATTGACTTTCACACCAATCGACTAGACACGCTTTTTGTGCCCTATGAATGTGTAGGCAAAAACGTCAGTGACCTTCTGCCAGCACATATTGCCCATAAAGAGCTATTGCACATTCAGCAGGCCTTGAAAACCAACAAGCTTCAGGTCTATGAATATGAACTGCCAATAAAAAATGAGCTGCGCTATTTTGAAAGCCGACTGGCACCTGCGGGGCCGACCGAAGTGCTGGCCATTGTTCGAGATGTTACTGAACGCAAACTGCTTGAAAAGACGCTGTTTCATCAGGCAGTACATGACCCACTTACCGGCCTGCCTAACCGGCGGCTTTTTTTAGACCGCCTTTCACAGAGTCATCGGCGTTTTCAGAGGCACCCATCTTCACTCTTTGGTATTGCTCTGATTGATGTTGACAACTTCAAACTCATTAACGACACATTGGGGCACCACATTGGTGACCAGTTTCTGGTCGATGTGGCCTTCAGGCTGCAGTCATGCCTGCGTGAAAAAGATACTCTGGCCCGCATTGGTGGCGATGAGTTTGCGGTGCTGTTTGAAGATCTGAAATCGCCCCGCGACCTGATGGCCATCACCGCCCGATTTAAAGGTCAGTTTAAAGAACCGATTAAAATCTTTACCGAAGATATTTTTACCAGTGTCAGTGTGGGTATTGCCACCAGTGATGACGAGTATTCTGAAGCTACCGACCTGCTTCGTCACGCCGACATCGCCATGTACGCCGCGAAGGCTGAGGGCGGCAACAGGTTTAAGAAGTATCGCACAGAGATGAGCGACGGGCAACTGCATTCTTTTCAGCTGCAGAAAGAAATCAGGCAGGCTCTACAGAAAAACGAATTCAAGGCGCATTACCAACCCCTGGTCGACAGCAAAACCGGGCGGGTGGCTGGGCTTGAAGCGCTGGTACGCTGGCACCACCCAGAGAAGGGCATCATGGCCCCGGGCTTTTTCATCAATGCCGCCGAACAGAGCGATCTGATCATCGATATTGGCAGTGAGGTACTGAGACAATCATCAAAGGCCCTGCGTGACTGGCTTGATGATGGCCACGACATCTTTGTTTCAGTCAATGTTTCGCCCCGCCAGTTCTACAAAGCAGGTTTTCTGCGCGAAGTCAAAGAGCTGGTGCATAACTACCGCCTTCCCAGAGGCAGCCTGAAACTTGAAATCACAGAAAACCTCTACCTTGAATTTGAAAGCCGCAACTTCTCAATCTTACAAGATCTTATTGATCTGGGGGTAGATCTCTGCATAGACGATTTTGGTACAGGCTACTCGTCTATCGGTTATCTGAAGCGCTTTCCGATAGAGGCGATCAAGATTGACCGCTCTTTTATAGCGGGCATTGGCGAAGATAAAAGCGATGAAAACATCACTCGCGGCATGATTTATCTGGCCAAGGGTCTTGATCTGCATACCGTGGGCGAAGGCGTAGAAACTGCCGCCCAGGCTTCGTTTCTAGCCAGTGAAAATGTGCGCCTGCTGCAGGGTTACCTGTTTTCAAAACCGGTAAGTAGAGATGAAGTTGATAAGCTGATTACCACTGATTTTTCGCCACTCTATCGTCAGGTGTGAACCAGTTTATTCGCGGGTAACCAGTTTAAACATAAAGTTGCGCCCAAAGGGCTGGCTGAACGACAGATTGATCCACAGTTTTGCGAGGCCCTCGAGCAGAGGCGCTTTCTCTGCGCTGCCAAGGTCATAACACTCAGCAAAACCCATGTCTAAACAAAGCTGGCGCACTGTGGCCTTCGCAGAGTCGTCATCGCCGGCCATAAACATATCAACGGCCAGACCCTTTTTACCATAGTCTGGCTCGCTCATATTCTCAAAGCCAGTGGTATTAAAACACTTCACCACGGCCGCTTCAAGTTTGTCGGTCATAAGGTGAAAAGCCGTGGCAAAACGGCCCTCAAGTGGCCTGATAGTATTACTGGCATCGATCACAATTTTGCCTGCCATGGGGCCAAGGGTTTCGATTATGCTCTCTACCGCAGCTGCGGGGGCCGCAATAATGACCATGTCTGCCAGGGCCGCGTCTTTGAGGTTTGTTAGAAGCACTCCGGTTTTCTCAGCGATGGCCACAGTAGATTCTTTCTGCATATCTCGCACAGCAAAATTGACATCATGCCCTGTCTTTTTGATGCGCATGCCCAGGGCCTGGCCCACACTGCCATTACCAATGATAGATACTTTCATGACTACCTCACTTTTTTTGAACTTTATTCTCGTGTGACTAAAATATCTTCAGACTATAAGAAAAAACTGATTGAATGCCCAGGCAAAACGATGCCCTGGGGGGCGAGTTGATTTTTCGTATTTTGGCCCTGGTTTTGGGGGCTTAAAAATTTAAAAAGGCCCCGTGAGAGGGGCCTTTGCTTCTTACACATCAACGCCTTGTAGCGGCGGCTTTGTGGCAGGGCGACAATGACGATACCTGCCAATCGATTAGCATTGGAAATTTTCTGCAGCTTATTATATCCCCCCCTTAACAAATGGGTATGGGCATCGATAGTAACTTTGGGCAAGCCAGTAGACCCTGGCAAAGGGGTCTGCAATATTTCAGCAAGCTGCGTTTCGCTAACCACATCTTTATAGACCTTTTTCTTATAGACAAAAGCAGCAGTTACCCTGCTGGGCAGAAGCTTAAAGAGGTCGCTATGTTCTCTGTGTCTCAGGCGAAAGACTTTCTTTTTCGGGTTCAGGTTGGCCAGAGCCTGATCACGCAATTCTTCTACGAAGTGATCGGTATCAAGGGTTATGATTGCGTCATCTGGTGCCTGTGACTTAGCGTACGCCTGATGCACAAAGTTTCTGACCAGCTGTCGGCGTTTAGCTTCGGCCATCGCTGCATTATCGAGGTAGCCGAGCAGCAGATGCCTCTGGCTGGCTGTTGCTGGCTTAATCTCTCGAGCCGCATTTTCAAACAAGAAATCAACCTGGCGCCATAGGCAGTCAGCACGTTGCAGACAACCTGGTTGCTCTTCATAATTAAAATGCTGATAAAAATCAGCAGTCTTCTGGTAGTTTCGCTGAAAAACAAAGGCTGTTGTATAGGCCAACGATGCCCAGGCCTCTTCATCATCTGTAGGAATATATTGCATATAGGCATGACCATGATTTTTAAAAAGGTACTCTATCTGCAACAGATCTATTTCGCTGACCATGAGGGGTTTACCACACCCCATTGCCAAAAGCGTAAGAAACAGCCATCTGAGCCAACCCATGTAAGAAAATGCATTAGGTGCCAGAATCGTCAAGACTTCAAATCACGAAAACGCCCTTGACTCTGCCCCCGGGGTAGACATTATCTTGTCTGCATGTACTCGGTTGGTAAGCTTTCTCTAATCACCCGCCTTTCTGTTAAGGCTATTAGACTATACCATGAGAAAGGCCTGCTCATACCTGATCACATAGACAATGAGAGCGGCTATCGTTACTACAATGATGCCTCTGTCGAACGGGCTCTGATTATTGTACAGCTTAAAGCCTTTGGCCTGTCGCTTGAGCAAATTGGCAACATACTGGCTGACTGTAAAAACGAAGAAGAGTTAGCTCTGCACCTGGCCGGCCAGAAGGCCTCGCTGCAAGAGATCATTCGACAACAGCAGGTGAAGATTAAAGAGCTCAATTACTTTATCGAATCGCTGAAAAAGAAGCCCGATCTTTTAACCAAACCCATTGTCGAGCCGGTGATCAACATGGTTGAACCGCTGCTATTTGCCTCTCATAAGATGGTGGGTCGTTATCAGCAGATTGGTATTGGTTTTAGACTGGTGGCCAAAGCAGCTCGTCGGGCGATTGCTGGGCCGGCCATAGCCCTGCATCACGATGGCGAATATCGTGAGGTAAATGCAAATTTTGAAGCAGGCTTTGCCGTAAAACAGCCTGTCAATAGCGAAGAAGTGGCCAGCAGAACGTTACCAGGCGTCAGGGTCGCTACCCTGATTCACCGGGGCCCTTACGAAGATCTGGGTAAGAGCTACCAGCGCCTGCTCGACTTTATGCAGTCGCAGCAATTGATCATGCAGCTGCCTACCCGTGAAATCTATCACCGCGGCCCGGGAATGTTCTTCAAGGGTAATTCGAAAAAGTATATCACCGAGATACAAATTCCCTTTGTGAAAGAAGAAAAACATGCAGAAAATTGATTACAAAAAAGAACTAAAACACCTGTATAAACCGGGAAATAAACCTGAAATTATTAAGGTGCCGAAAATGAACTACGTGACGCTTGAGGGCAAGGGCGACCCCAATACCTCAGAATTATTTCAACAGTCGGTTGAAGCCCTTTATGCCACATGCTACAATTGCAAGTTCTACCTCAAAGAACTGGGTAGTGAGATCGATGCTACCGTCATGCCCCTTGAGGGCCAGTGGTACATGAAAGGAAATAAGTTCGATGTAAATGACCGTCAGAACTGGCTATGGAAAATTATGATCATGCAACCAGGCCATATCAAAAGAGCACATATTGCAGAAGCCAGGAAGCGGGCCTTCAAGAAAAAGGGTAACGCGCGTATTAACGATATCATTTTTGAGCCCATCATCGAGGGAACCTCAGTGCAGGTTATGCACATTGGTTCGTTTTCTGAAGAGGGCCCGGTGATTGCCAATATGCATAACTATGCGAAAGAGCAGGGCTACAAGCTGCGTGGTCGCCACCATGAAATTTACCTCAGCGATTTTCGCAAGGTCGACCCGGCCAAGATGAAAACGGTTTTGCGCCAGCCTTTAGAGAAGGCCTGAGAAAGGCCTGGCTTTGATTTTTACTTCAAGCCTTCGTTTTCGAAATTTGGGTCGGGCTTAAGGCACCCAGCCCCTACCCTGCTTCGTCGCCATCTGCTTCATCTTCTTCGGGCAAATTTGAGAGTAAAAAGAGCGCCATGCTGATAAAGCCAGTGGTGCGAATAGCATTGCCATGGCCTGGGTGATATCAGGCAATGCGTGAGTGAGCCGGCGATCATCAACCCGCCCATGTAGGCAGCAAAGTATCTGGCGCTGATGCTGGCCCCGCCTAAGAGAAAAGATTCCCCCACCATGAGGCCACCATGCAATGTGTAGATCAGGCCCATCTTCTTCACCAGTTGTGAGCAATCTACTGTTTGTTCGACCAGAGCATAGATGGCGGTGGCAGCGTAGAAAATAGATGAAAATCCATAGGCAACCGCGCCCATCAGCCCCAGCCAGCGAATCTGGTTGTGTTGAAACGGCCTAGATTTCCATAGCTATGCGCGGGCACCAGCACCATGGCAGCATAGGTCATATAGAGCTGGTATCTTTGAAAACCACCAGCATAGACCTCAATTAAATCTGAGGCTAGATATAGAAGCGAAGAAATAAGGGTGATGGTCGCGACCGAGATAAACAAAGTGCGCTTTGACATTTAGGGCCCTTGATGTGCATGGGATGTAATTTGTCTGATAAATCAAGGTTTTTCACAGAAAAAAGGCCAAAATCTGGGAAATTTTCGCTCTTGAGGGGTATTACCGGGGTATGAGAGCTGCCCCTAATTATTTTCATGTCGATGAAATCTTCGAGATTCGGCTGTTGCCCGAAACCTGGGTTAAAATTCGAGAGACCGCCTTTGCCCATGATCTAACCTACAGCTGGATCGTGCGAATGTGCCTCTTTAAACTGCAGGCCCAGGGCTATAAGCGCGACCAAGAATCGCACTTGCTTTATCGCAAAGTCAACCGCGCCTACATCTGGAATGAAAAACCATTGCACCGCCATCAACTATGCCTCTATGGAGCTGATGGGCATTATCTAGGTATGATGGCAGCCTATGAGGGTTTTACGATCAGTATGCTGATTCGAATCGCCCTTGAGATGTTTCTGACTCAGGTTATTTCTGAATTGGCTGCTGGCGCTGACCCCCTCGCAACTGGTGTGAAGATTTTCCAATCAGTAAGAGATTTACGATCGCCTGTTACGAAATTCCATAACAAGCAACTCTTATTCAAACCCTTCCCCCGCCAGTCGTTCTGGCCATACAAGCCAATAGTACGTTTTCCGTGGCATATACCACGCTGATCGCGAACACCCTCGCCCACAAAGACATCTTTAAGCACTTTTCATATTGACAGCACGCTGCCAAAAACTAGCTATATCTATGAGCAAAAAATCAATGCAATACTTATTGGTTTTTGTGGCGAGCGCCATGCTGATTTCAGCCTGCAAAGGGCCCTGCGACCGGTATGTTGAGTTATCTTGTAAAGATAGCAGCTCTCAAATGTGCCAGAATGCCAAGGCCGCCGTTAAAGACATGAAAAAAGAAGAATGCGAAAACGGTGTACAGGGTCTTGAAACTGAGCAAGCCTTTGACGAGCTTGATATGAACGAAGGTAGCGATCAGCCCAAAACTCCTCAAGAAGGCAAACAGCCAGCCCAGTAATGGCGCTTGAAGACCTTCTTTCTGCGCGCATACACCGCATAGACACCAGCGAGATTCGCAAAGTCTTTGACCTTGCTGCGCGCATTGAAAACCCCATAAATCTTTCTATTGGCCAACCTGATTTTCCCGTACCCGATCCGGTTAAAGAGGCCATTATTCAGGCTATCAAAGATGATAAGATGGCCTACACCGTTACCCAGGGCATTGTACCTCTACGCGAGAAGATCAGTGAGATGTGGCAGACACGCGGTGGTTTCAAGGTTGACCCGGGCAATATTGTTGTTTCAACCGGGGTAGCATCTTTATTATTCTTATTATTCGAAGCCATGTTTGACCCTGGCGATGAGCTGCTGCTGATAGATCCGTATTTTCTGATTCATGATTCGCTGGCTCATTACCACCAGCTTAAGACACACTATCTGCCCGAGACTTTCTCGAAAGATGACATCGAGCAATTACAGAAAGAGAACCCTTCAATGAACTTGAAGGCAATTATTTTTTCATCGCCTTCAAATCCCACCGGCAAAATTCTCTCAAAAGAGCAGCTGCATCAGCTGACCAGCCTTGCCGAAAGCCAAGATGCCATTATTGTTTCAGATGAGATTTATGAGGCCTACGATTTTGATGATAAGTTTACTTTCACAGCCTCAATGCTGCCTGAACGTACTGTTACTCTCGGCGGTTTTTCAAAATCGCACGCAATGACAGGCCTTCGGGTGGGATACATGGGTGTACCAGACCGGTTGCGTGAAATAGCCCAGAAGGTGGCAACTCTGCAGCAATACTCCATCGTTTGTGCACCTCAGGTTGCCCAGTGGGGGGCTTTAAAAGCTCTTGAAGTTCCTATTCACAATGAGCTGAACATCATGCGCAGACGGCGCGAGATTGTTCTCAAGCACCTCAAAGGCAAAGCTGAATTTACTCACCCCGATGGTGCCTTCTATGTTTTTCCCCGTGTGCCGGGTGATTGCAGTGCATTTGTTGAAAAAGCCATTGGCCAGAAGCTACTCATTGTACCCGGTCATATTTTCAGCCAGAAAAGAGATTCGGTTCGTATCAGTTACGCCCAGAAAGAAGAAGTTCTCGAGCAGGGCCTTGAAATATTCACCCAACTTTTGCAGGGCTGACCTTGCCCGAAAACTATTGTTTTAATTCTAAGAATTCTTGTAACGCCTGCTGCGGTATCTACAACCTTAAGCTCTCAGCGGCCGAAAGAGAAGAATGGTTGCAAAGTAATACTGAACAGTTTTTGCAGTTGGATATTACACAGGCGGCCAACATCGTAGCTTTTCGACAAGAAGGTGAAGGCTTTCTTGAGCAATATAAAATTCATGAAGAAACCTATGTCTGCCCCTTTGTAGGATACATTAATAACAAAACTGGTTGCCTGTTACACCCGGTAGGGTCACCTCATCCTCAGATCTCACATTGGCAGCACCCCCAGAATTTTTCATTCTATGGCGAGGGTATCTGTCTTGACTACGATTGCTTATCTAAAGAAGAGCAGCTGCTTGATAATCTCCGGGTTAAGAAAAAGAATTACGGCCTTCTGCTGGCTAACCACAACCTGCTTCGTACCTATCGTTTCATTGTTCAAAAAAAACCTGCAATAGCAGTGCGCATCTGGCAATTTATTGAGAACCGTCTAAAAAGACATTTATATCCAGTTACCAGCTTTCAACTGCCAGTTAAAGATTTAGCCAAAAAAGAAATATCTGAACTATTAAAAACCCTTGCATTGTTGCTCAATGCTGAGGGTTATACACACGATAATATAATAGAGTCAAAAAAGTCAGAGCGCACCGGCAAAGCACTCTTAAGACTTTTCAACACATAAAAATGGAAATGCAACTCATTCACTATGCCTCAGCTATTCTGCTAGCAATCACGTTGCTCTTTCTGATGCACTATTTGCGTTCAAGGGCCTATTTCGGCCTCTTTTACATGTTTATAGTGATGCTGTGGTTTCTCAGCTACCTGACTGGCCACTTTGGCATCAGTCTCAAACTGGCTATCACCGATACCTTCACTCTCAAAATCAGATACTCATCATCATTCTATACATTGATTTTTGTCGGAACCCTTCTCATGTACATAACCGAAGGGGTACAACGAACCCGTAACCTGATCTTTGTCTCAGCCGGTATTCAGTTTGCCTTGTTAGGCATGCAGGTCTTCTTTTTCTACCTGGTATTACCCATTGTACCTGAAAAAAACCAGGCAGCAGCAAAACTATTGTTTGAACCCTCTTACCTGCGCTTTGCAATCTCGATTGCCGCAGCAATTGTTGCATTATTTTTTAATGTTCTGACTTTTCAATTTCTTGTTAACAGATTACCGAAAGTTCCCAGTGGTATTCTGCTCTTTCTCTCATTGGCTGCCGCAATGGTGTTAGACTCTTTTATCTTCGTGGCAGGCACCAGATTTGAAACTTTCTGGGCTACCATCGGCTCACATCTGATCGTTAAAACCAGCCTGGTTTTTGTAGCTGCGATACCCTTTTCATTGTACATAAACCGCTATGGTCAAAAGGGCCACCTCTCACTTCGCAGAGGAACTCTCGACATTTTTACCAAAATAGAGGCGCTTGAGCAAGATCTCGCCAAGGCCAATGAAGAACTCAAAGAGTATGCTAATAATCTAGAAATCAAGGTTGAAGAACGTACAAAAGAGATACGTGAAAAGCA
>CAZHLC010000033.1:0-12636 GCA_964532545.1 uncultured Leptospiraceae bacterium
TCTAGAACGTTGAGCAAGATCTGGAGGACGGTGGTGATGATCCGGCTGCCCCCCGGGCTGCCGGTAATAATGAAGGGGCGACCATTTTTCATTACAATGGTGGGTGTCATTGAGCTGAGCATACGTTTGCCCGGCTCGACGGCGTTTTTCTCACCACCCAGCAGGCCATACGCATTGGGTACGCCGGGTTTGGCAGAGAAATCGTTCATCTCATTGTTTAAAAGAATTCCTGTGCCTTCGGCTACGGCCTTCATACCATATGAAAAATTCAGAGTATACGTATTAGACACAGCATTGCCAAAACGGTCGGCCGTAGAAAAGTGGGTGGTTTCTCGACCCTCATAGATTCTGGCTGGTTCACCGGGGCTGATGTCTTTGCTGGGGGTTGCTTTGGCTCGAGAGACTTTTTTTACAAGATAGCGCGCATATTTTTTTGAGATCAATTCTTTTACGGGCACAGGTTGAAAATCGGTATCGCCCAGATGCTTTGAGCGGTCAGCGTAGGCCAGCTTCATAATCTCACTGTAAAGATGAATGGTCTCAGCGCTGTTATGGCCAAGAGCGTTCAGGTCAAAAGTCTCAAGCATATTGAGCATCTGCACCAGGTGAACCCCACCAGAAGAGGGCGGGGGCATTGAATAGACAGTGTGATTGCGATAAGTGCCTTTAATGGGTTTTCGAACCTTGACTGTGTAATCGCGCAGGTCTTTTAAAGAGATAATACCACCATTTTTCTGAATGGCTTTAACAAGTTTGCGTGCAATAGTGCCGCGATAAAAAGCCCGCTCGCCCCTCAGGGCAATCTCTTTGAGGCTGCGGGCCAGATCGGGTTGTTTTAAGAGATCACCATAACCGTAACCGCTGCCATTCAGTTTAAAAAAGATACGCATGCTTTCTGGGTGGCGCATCATGATGGGGCGGGCCCGCAGCAGTGACTGTGATAAATCAAAATCGACTTTAAAACCCTTGGCTGCCAGGCGTATGGCCGGTAGTAGAACTTGATTGCGGCTCATGGTGCCGTATTTATTTAATACATAGAGCAGGCCTGCCACAGTGCCGGGTACGCCAATGGCCTTGTAACCATAGGCATAGCTAGCCTTGTCTACTGACCCAGCTTTCGATAAAAACATATCGCGATGAGCCTTGAGAGGGGCTTTTTCTCGGTAATCAATGCAGACCACTTCTTTCGATTTGGCGTGGTAGAGCACCATAAAACCCCCACCACCAATGTTACCAGCCCGGGGCAGAGTAACAGCCAGGGCAAAGCCCACAGCCACAGCGGCATCAAAGGCATTGCCGCCCTTCTTTAAAATGTCTACGCCAACCTGGGTGGCCAGGCTGTTCTGGCTGGCCACCATGCCGTGTTTGTAAACTTCAGGCTGAAAGCGGGCCGTATAGTTGTAAATGGCCTGCCCGTAGGCAGCTGTGCTGATCAGTAGTATGATTTTAGACAGTAACAGGCGCATTGAATTCTTCTAGAAAAGCCTCGAAACTGCCCTGCTGCTCTTTTTCAAGGCTGGCCTGGGCTGCCAGTGAGGCTTCGGCGTTTTTTTCAAATTCGAGTTTCACAGCAGCTGGCTGGGGCTGGTTGGCCCAGTAGGCCGCTTGAGTTTCTGAGACCTTTTTCGCTGCTTCAAAAAACGAGCCCTGTTCTTTGCAGAAGTCATAGAAGCGGGCTGACGGGGTGCATTGGGGGTCTTCGAGTTTTTGCTGCTGTTGCACGATATATTTTTGAATTTCTTGATCGCCTATTGCTGCAGCAATATACTTCATGTCTTCTAAGACAGGTGCAGCTTTCTGGGCAATGGTCACGCCTTCAGCAAAGGCGAAGCCTGGGTCGCGGCCCAGCAGGGCAATCTGATCTTGAGTGAAGTTAATCTCAGCAGTTTCAGTTTCAGTAAAGGGCGGTGATTCTGTTAGAGCACAGTAAAGCAAAAACATTCTCAGTACCTGGGCCTGCTCTTCACCCATACCCAGGGCATCATACGGGCTGATGTCGAGGCCACGTACTTCAACATAGTTTATACCATGCTGCTCTAGTGCTGCCAGCGGCCGGCCCGATGTAAGGTTATCTTGTTTTGCTCTTATAACTGCATAATACTCATTCTCAATCTGAAAAATATTTTTATTAAGCTGCCCATCAGGGGAAATATCTGCAAAGTCAGGGCAGGGGGTATTTAAGGCCCGTTTCAGGTCTTTGATATATTCTTCAAGGCTGTTCAGTGAAACACTGGCTGTGCAGCGTGAACGGTTAATGTAACCGATGGGGCTCATTCGAACAGAGGTGGCATATTTGCCCCAGATGGTGTGCTCGTCTTTCTCGAGGCCGTGTATCTGAGATTCGGGTGCATAGCTTATATCGGCAGTGGGCGAAGCCCCGAACAGATACAGCAGGATATAAAAATTGCGGGTAAAATTTCTGGTTAACCCCAGGTAGAAGTCATTTTGAAACTGCTGCAGATCGGCAGTTGCTGACTGCTGCGAAAATAGCATATTGATAAATTCAGATGAAAATGAAAAATTAAAATGAATACCTGAAATTGTCTGCATTATTCGGCCATAGCGCTGGGCCAGCCCAATGCGGTAGAGTTCTTTGAAGCGGCCTGTGTTCGAAGAACCAAAGCGTGCAATCTGTATCTGCTGCTCATCAGTTATTCTTGGGGGCATGCTGAGGTTCCAGATTATTTCTGGTTCAATATTATGGGTAACAAAAACCATCAGTTCTTCAAGGGCCTGCAGGGCCCCCGACGATGTATCATAGGGCTTGGTAACAAACTCAAGCTGCTGCTCGCTGAAATCGAGCGAAATATTGGGGTGCGTTAAGGCAGAACCAAGTGCTGGGGGGTGTACACTTTGAGAAAGGGCCCCATCGCGGGTTACCCGCAGGCCTTCACGTTCTATACCGGTTTTGTACTGGTTAAGCAGGTTGATATTATTCTGCTTTGCCAGCAGATCAATCTGGCGACGCAGTGTGTTCAACAGTTCTGCTCTTTCATCTGGGGATGAGGAAATGTGTCAGCATCTTCGTCGCCCTCGCGGGGTTTCAAACACTGAAAATCTTTTTCAATGAGTATTTTCAGGCTTTGCCCGTCAGCAATCTTCTGTTCACCCCTGATTGAGACTTCATCTGAGCCAGCCCATTGTCTGGCCGTATCTTCAGAGATAATAACCGAGAGCTCATTCTCTGAAAAATTTGCGGTGGTTTCATGACCCTGCTTGACATACAAAGCATAAGTGAGTGCGGGCCCGCTTGAAAAGACGGTCTCTTCTTTTACGGGTTGGTTTTGAAAAATCTGCTGCACCTCAGCCTGGGTCAGGCGAAGCCTGATGCTGTTGCCCTTGATTCGCAGTTTCATTATATCAGCTAAGTAAATTTGTGCTCAGTTGGCAAATTTACTTAGAGCCGAAAGTGTTAATGTTAGGAAACTTTCCCACATTCTGGCCATGGTCAAAGCGCAGTTTTTCAAACAGTTCTTTACCTGTATCTTTGATGCTTGTGGCTACATCGTGGGTGATTTTGTTCTGTTTGCCAATAATAGCCAGCATACGGCGGTTCAAAGTCCATATTTCTACATTATAGTTAGTGCCGCCCTCATTCGTGCCAAGGGCAATGAATTTGACTGTATCACCTACCCTGGTTTTGCTCGGTCTTTCCATCGTAAGTAGAAAATCGGGGCCTTTATCGTTCACCATGCGATACGTGGTACTCTGCAGCGGAATCGTGGTAGCCGTTACGGTCAACTCTATGTTGCCTGCCAGATATTTATCGAGGGTAGATTTCAGCTGCTGCTTCTGAACGTTGACAGCGTTAATGATTTCTTTATTTATTTTGTTTTCGAGCTCTTTGCCAACGATGCGTGAGGTTGAATAGTTTTCACCCAGCCTGACTTTGACCTGATCATAAGAGCCATTGCCATCTTCATCGACAAAGAGATAACTGTTGGTGCAGCGAGAGTAATCACCCTTTTTGCAGTTATCGCGAATGATCAGCTGCCGTCGCAGCAGGTAAAGGCCATCGCGGGTTTTGTAGACTTTTGATGTGTAGTGAACAAATCTGTTTATTTCAGCTTTTTGTTGATTGTTGCCCTGCGTATTTTCTTGTGCGAGCAGTAAATGGGCAGAAAGAAGTAACCCTGAAAAAATCAACGATAGTGTTCTCATAGTGTACGCAATATAATATGCCCCCATGGGCAGGCAAACGTTTTTAGTCTGGTTGCCTACTCTGCAGATTTCATAATAACTTCATAAAAATTTCATCTAATGCAGCTAGAATTTAATCATGAATAGAATGATTCTCAGTGTGATTTATGTCGCCCTGGTCGGGGGCATCTTTTATGCCAAGCTGGTTTACCAGCAGCTGGCACCAGAGCAATTAAGCTGGCTGCTGTGGCCCACAGCTAAGCTGGCATCGCTGCTCTCAGGCATGGTGTTTATCTCACAGGGTGGTGTGTTTATCTCGCCAGATCTGGCTTATACCATCGATAAAAGCTGCTCGGGCTATAATTTTCTTTTGATCAGTCTCATTCTGGTGCTCTATGTCTCATACACTGCATCACCTCATCGTTTCAGTTTTCTACTGATGACTGTGCTGGCTGCCTATTGTCTCACCATTGTGGCCAATGCTTTTCGTATAACAGTCTCACTGGCCTACCCGGGTGAGATCACTGCAGAGATGACCCACCGGGTGCAGGGTATAGCTGTATATCTGCTCTGTCTTCTGGGTTTCTACCAGGGGCTAAAGCTATTAAGAAGGTTTTCATGTCAGCCCCAATAAACATTATTCGTAACAGTCGTGCTCTGTTCTTTTCAATAAGTCTACCACAGATTGTTCTCTTTCTACTTACATACAATACGGCCCGAATTCTCTGGCCCAGTCTTGAAAGCAAAGCCACTTGGCTGGCTTTGTCGATTTCGCTGACCGTAATGCTGGTTTCGTTCACACTCTACGCTGTGTATTTGCAGGCAAAAAAGCGTGAAATTGGTTTGAACGAGGCCGTTGTGATTCTGGTATCACATGCCTCTTTACTGTATATAGTCTTCGCGCTTTTTGACGAGCTGGTTCCGCCACAAGTGCGTAACTTCATGGTCGACCGTGATGAATTCATGTCATATATCATCACCTGCCTTGCGCCAGCTCTGTTTCATGGTCTGTTGCTGGTTACCGACTGGCTTACCCCCCGCGACAAACCACTGAAGGCCTATAAGTCATTTCTGGCTGCGATTGCGGTACCTCTTTTCGCCTATCTCTATTTTGTGCTTTTGGTGCCGCTGCACCGCCTGCCGGGCAGCAAGTGGTTTGCCCACGCCCAGGCGGTAATTGGGGTCAGTGCTGCGCTGGTCTTTCTGCTGTTTTTAATTCGAACTGTGTTTATCATGATACGCCGGCGTAAAATAGAGAACCCGGCCAGTCTGCTTGTTTTCAAGGTTTTCTTCTGCCTGCTGTTTCCCCTTGCTGGGTTGTATCTCAATGACCATGAGCTGACCCGCTTTGCTGCCCCGGCGAAAAGCGGTATCTTTGGTGATTTCTCGCACCCCATGTTTTATATTCTCGCTGTGGTGACCGGTGCGCTGCTGTTACTACCCCAGGCAAAAAGTCGCAACCTGTTATTGCTGCAGTTGGCCGCAGAGGTTATCTGCTTCAGCTATACCTGTTATTTCTTTTTTGTTTTTCTACCATTTCTGCCCCTAAGCCTGGTTGGGCTTTTCATCTACGGTCTTGGTATACTGATGGTAACACCGACGGTGCTGGCTCTGGTGCATGGCCAGAGCATCTTAAACAAATGGCGGGCCCTGATTGAGGCCGGCCTGCATCGTTTCAAGCTTCTGGGCTGGGCCGCGCTGGCTTTTTGCCTGCTGCCAATGATTGTGGTGGCGCTCTGTGTGATCGACCGGGGGCATCTGCATCGCGCTCTAGATTATGCCTTTGCGGCTGATCTAAGCAGACCGCAGGTTGCGAACTTTAATACAGAGCGAATGCTCACCATTCTTGAGCGCATCAAAAAGTATAACCAGCGCAGCTTCAAACCCACCCCGGTTTTCACGCCATTATACCGCTGGCTGGTGCTTGATAATCTGACGCTGACCTCTGCAAAGCTGCAGCAACTTGAAATGCTGGCGGGGTTGCCCGCGCAGAAGCCTGTAGCCCGGGCAGAATTCACTGAGTCTGCGGTGCGTCTTGCGGGTGTTACTTCTTTGCGAAAAAATCACGGTGGCTATACCGCAACCACCCTGCATCTTGTATTGAAAAACCCCGGTAAAAATCAAGATGAGTTTCGCACCCGCTTTAAACTGCCACCAGGCGCCATTGTCTCAGACTATTATCTGAGAATTGGTGAGAAAGATGAACCCGGTATTCTCAGTGAGAAAAAAGCAGCGACCTTCATTTATCAGAGTATTGTGTCAGCCCGCAAAGACCCGGGGCTTCTGCGCTACGTTGGGCCTGATGAGCTTGAGCTGAGGGTGTTTCCACTCGAGGGGTTGCAGACCCGTTATACCGGTTTTACTATTCTGCATGCTGAAGATGTTGCTCTAAAGCTGCGAGACCGCAACCTGAACCTGAAAGCCTTCAAAGATCAGCCAACTATGGCTACCAGCAAAGGCCTTTTTATCAGCAACAAGCAGCGTGCTCTGCTGCCCCGTGAACGACGCGGTACCTACTATCATTTTCTTCTCGATTATTCGGCCCGTGCTGAGGTAAAAAAATATCCCCAGCTGATGAAAAACTTTCTAAGCAGCCAGCCCTCTGGTTCTGCCCCCAGTAAAATATCAGTTGTAAATACCGATGTGCGCGAAGTCGCTACTAAGGCTTTTGCTGCCCACCAACATGAGCAGAAAGGGGGGTTCTTTTTAGAGAGGGCCCTGGCATATCATTTAAACCAGGTCAACCTTACAGACAGGCAGGTGCCTTACTTTGTGATTATCAGCAGCGAGGCCTTGCCACCGGCCCCGGGGCTCAGTGGTTTTCGTGATCGTTACTTTGATTTTGCGAAAGCCACATCGATTAACCCACGAACCGGCCAGAGGCTGGGCTACCGCCTGTTTGAAGACCAACCCCTTGATCTCGATGGTGAAGTGGGTTTGCCCGAGCCCGCCTCTGTATTTAAGTATGACCAGCAAGTTTACTACCTCGGTGGGGGATTTAACTTTCTCAAACATAACAGTTCTGACAATAGCAATACGGTGTACGAACAGGCCCTTGAACATATGGCCCGCTCAAGAGAGCTTACCTATCGACGCAATGATTGGCTTAAAGGCCGCAACAACTTTCTGCAGCAGACTTTCAAGCTGCGTCTGCTTGATCATCATACCAGTTTTATTGTGGTTGAAACTGAAAGCCAGAAAAGGCGCCTGCAGCTGGCCCAGAAGCAGATTCTGTTGGGTAAGGCCTACTTTGACTATGCCGACGATACAAGGCGCATGAGCGAACCCGCCTTCTGGGTTCTGCTGATTGTGCTGTTGCTTATTATCACACTCTCAAACAAAAAAGGAATTCTTCATGCTGTCAAAAATTCGTTCGCTACCATACTTTAACAGCGCGCTTATTCTACTGTTAACCCTGTTGCTGGCGGTCACTCTCTATGGCCTCAGGCTGGCCAAGACAGGTGCGGTGACCTATCACTTTCTATTATGGAATTCGTTTCTGGCCGGCATACCCTTACTGCTGGCCTGGGGTCTGCATCTGGGTTTTGCCCGGCGTCTCAAGCACCCCTTGGCTATTGTTCTGCTGTTGAGCTGGCTGGCGTTTTTTCCTAATGCGCCTTATGTACTTACAGATCTGATTCATCTGCGCCCACGCCATGGTATACCCCTGTGGTATGACGCGCTGTTACTCTTTTGTTTCTGCCATACAGCCCTGTGGGCCGGTTTTCTTTCACTGCGGGTGGTGCATGATCTGGTACAGATCAACCTTGGCCCACGGCTGGGCTGGGCCTTTGTGTTTCTGGTGATTCTGGCCAGCGCCTATGGTATTTATCTGGGTCGCTTTTACCGCTTTAACAGCTGGAACCTGTTGACCGAGCCCCTGCAGATTATCTGGGTTTTTTTCGACCACTTGAGTATGCCTTTGAAGCACCTGCGGGTCTTTGGTATTACGGGCGTTCTCACCGTGTTTTTACTGGGGGGATACTTGTTTCTGGTAAGTTTTGGCCGCTCTAATGCACCCATGGCCCGTACAAACTAGCCTTTACAGGCCATTTCACAGTTTATTTCTTGTTTTGTAAAATTAACAAACGAGGGTTCAAATGGGTTTTAAACTGATAGATGAATTAAACGGCAAAAAACTGTTTCTACAATTTGGTGGCCAGGGTGCCCCCTGGTATAAAGAGCTGGCAAAGTATTACGCCGATGAAAAAATGAAACGTTTTTTCGACACTGTAATAGCAGCAGTAGATAAAACAGTCAAGAAGGTAGAAGGCTCAGTGGCCCTGCCCGATGGTCTACCTCTGAAAAAGTGGTTAGATGATGCCGAAAGCCTGGCAGATGATGATTATCTGGCCATCGCAGCTGTGTCGATGCCCATGATTCAAATCACCCAGTTTGCTCATTATCAGAATCTTATTAATAACGGTTTTGACAGCGAAACACTCATTGGCAATGCCGCGGGTGTTACCGGCCACAGCCAGGGGTTAATTACGGCCAGCTTTGCCGGTCTGAATCTTACCGGCGATGATTATTACGACGCTCTTGGTCTCTATGTTGAATATCTGTTTCTTATGGGTGTGCGCGCCCAAGAGGTTTACACTGGCGTTTTTTCAACTGAAGAGCTGACAGCCCGCTCGGCTGAACTTGGTGGTAAGGCACCTGCCCCCATGGTAGCCGTGCTTGGTGAAGAACACAGCGACATCGAAAAGATGGTAGAAGAGATTAACCCATCACTTGATGAGGCTAAAAAAATATATCCCAGCCTGTACAATTCACCTTCGAATAGAATTTTATCATCTTACCGCAGCTCACTGGTTTCTTTTCATGAGAAGTTTAAAGGCACCATTGATGAGAAAGGTATCAAGTATGTCTATCTGCGCACCAGCTGCCCCTTTCACTGTGAGCTGATGCAGCCCATCAAGGCCAAGTTTGCTGAAGATGTAAAAGAGATTGGCTACAGCTTTACTGGCAAAGACCTCAAGGTACCTCTTTATTCTTTCAGCGATGGTCGCAACATGCAGCAAGACGAAGAGCTTGGGGTAACCATGTGCCAAGAGCTGATGATCAACACCCTGTACTGGAACCAGGCCGTGAAGCCCGTTGCTGAAAACGATGAAATCGGCACGGTACTTGATTTTGGCCCGGGCAAAACCAGCCTGCGCCTTTCAGTTGATACTCTTAAGGGTATGGGCTGTGAGAAGCCTGTGCTGGGTGCTGCCGTACCCAAAGATCTGAAAGTAATTCTAGCCAGCTGATTATCAGCTGGCCTGCTTTAATTCGGTATTACCCGCGTACCAGACTGGCGCTCTTTTAATTTGCGCCGTTCTATTTCACCATGTTTTTCAATGGCGCTGACCATTTGAGCGCGACTCTCTGCGATCAATTTGTCAGAAGCCTCGGCCACAGGCATTTTCAGGTAGTCGTCTATTTTGATAGTGTCACCGATGACGACTTTGACTTCTTTAAAAGCCAGACGGTTTTTTACATCAATGATATGAGGTGGCATGCCTAGAAACTCTCGTAGAAACTTTGGTACAGGCCATGGTTCAACTTTTTCTTTTACGCCCAGAATAGTGACTGGCAGAACATTGGTTTTCAGCTTGAGGGCGAAGCGGGCAAAGCCGGCATTAAAATCACCCAGTCGTTTTGAAAAATCATTGTCAGTGATATAGGTATCACCCTCAGGAAAAATGCCCACCAGGCGCCCGGCGCGAATAACCCTTGAGACCTCTTTAAAGGCATTGATCTGGTCTTTTTTCTCAGCCGAGATAGGTATCATGCCCAGCTCTTTTAGAAAGTTGCCAAAGATGGGTATCTTAAAGTCGTAATCTGCCGCTAAAAAGGCCACATAGCGGTTTAAAGAAGCTGTTACAATAAACGGGTCTACATCGCTGCGGTGGTTGGCCACCACGATGGCCGAGCCATTACGGGGAATTTTATGGTCATCGATAACCTTGCGCTCAAGCATCATATCAATGAAGGGTTGCAGGTACTTGCGGGCCTGCTTATAGCGGGCCATGGTTTCATTGAAAACAGACACTGAAATGAGATTACCAGAGGTAAAATTCTCGGTCAAGAGTTTTTCAGATGGTCGAGCTGTCTTTTTTATAAAGTCTGGTTGAATGGCAGGTGAGTACGCAGCCTTTTTCGATCTCGACGATACCATTCTTGATACCGCCAGCGGCAAGGTCTTCTTAGAATACTGCTTTAATGAGGGTATGTATTCGGTAGGTGAGATCGCCGAGGGTGTCATGGTGGGCCTTGGCTATCGTTTCGGCATATACAGCGCCGAAGAAGTGGTGCGCATGTGGGCCATGTACTACAAGGGCTGGCCACGTGAGAAGATGGCTGATTTATCAAATACTCTGTTTGAAACTGAGATTAAAAAACATATTCGGCCCGCTGCCGTTGAAGAGATTAACAGGCATAAACGCAACGGTGCAAAGATTGTTATGTTGTCGGCATCAACGACCTTTATCTGCGAGCCGGTGCAGAAGCTGCTTGAGATAGATGACCTGCTCTGCACCCATTTGCAGGTTGATGAGCAAGACCAGCTCACAGGCCATCTCGATGGTGACTATATTTATGGTCGTAATAAATTGGTGCATGGCAGCAAATACTGCGAAAAAAATAATTACAAAATGGCTGAGGCTCACTACTATGGTGATTCGAACGCCGACCGATTCATGTTAGATGCAGTCGGTTATGCTTATGCGGTTAACCCGGGTACCCGCTTAAAGGCATTGGCGCAAACCAAGGGTTGGTCTGTTGTAAATTGGTAGGCGATAAGCATCAGGTATACTGGCGTGAGATAGATGTTCACAGCTTGAAGCTGCTTGCCCCCCAGTCATTACTGCATCTCAAAGATAAAAAGGCCATAAAGCGCTACGAAAGCTCTTACCGTATCAAACCCCGTCTTTCACGTTCAATAAAAAAGCTGCTCTCACGCCTTGACTTTGTTTCGGCCAGAGAAGGCCAGGGGTTGATCAAGGCGCAGGCGCCGCAGATTGAGTTTGCTGGTGCAGAGGCCCTGAGAATCATCGAACACGAAAACGAAGTAAACCAGTTGAAAATCATCAACCGTGATGACAAGCCTGCCTTTCTGCCTGCGGGTACTATCTTCAGGGGTGGCCGGCAAGATCGTATGCTGGCCGAAGCCATAGTGGCCTTCAAGGGCGAGAAGGTGGTCGACGTCTACTGTGTTGAGCAGGGCCGCTGGCATGGTAACGATAGCTTTTCAAAACAGACTTTTCTGCCGGCTCTTATTCAGCATCATGCCGATAGCCATGCACTTAATCTTTCATTGGCTGAAAAACCTAATCAGGTTTATGACCAGCAACAATATGTTTGGGATCTTATCGCCGAGTCATTACAGCTGACCTCTGGTTTAAACCAGACCCTGAATGCCAATGCCTGGCAGATTTATTATCATCGCGACGAAAACAGCGAATTTGAAATGAGTGAAGATGCCCGCGGCTTTTACTATATCGACAATGAGCTGAATTTTTCGACAATGAGTTTATACCCTTTGGCAGAGCATCTACAGGGGGCTCTTGAAGACTTAAGGCGCGATCTTTACTGGCGAAGACTGCTGCTGGGGGCCTCGGGTATGCCCACCAGCAATCAAGAACTCAAGATGATTCAGTTCTTTCGAATTTTTGATGAAGATAAGCAGGTGGCCATTCAGTGCCTGCCCGGTGGTGAGCCCCTGCGTGATTTAAATGGGCAGTACAGGCTGTTCTATTACCAGCAAGAGCAGGTGAACCCCATCGATGAACTGCAGAGCTACCAGCCACAGAATGAAACCATCTCTTTTAATAAAGAACAGAACTTTTCGAATATAGATGAGTTCACAGCGACCCTGGCCGAAAGCCAGGTTTTACTGAAAGAAACCAATTCACCTCTGCTGAACTTCTTTATCTGGCACCCAGAATATTCAACTGTGGGCCAGGGGGCTCTGCTCGAGGGCCAGCCCTTTTATTTACAGCTGTCGGGCTTTCGGCCCTATGCCCATAATGACTGAATCACGACCGAAATTTCTAACTGCCTATTGGGAAAGATTAATTATGGCCAATTATGCGGTCGACCCTGAGATACTTAAACCCTATGTACCATGGGGCACCGAACTTGATTTTTTTCAGGGTAAAACCTATATCAGTCTGGTCGGGTTTATGTTTCTACGAACCCGGGTCTGGGGCTTACCATTTCCTTTTCACGTGAATTTTCCTGAGGTGAACCTGCGTTTCTATGTAACCCGCGAAGAAAACGGTAAGCTGAAGCGGGGCGTGGTATTTATCAAAGAGCTGGTACCCCGTTTCTTAATTGCCAAAATCGCAAATACCCTTTACCGCGAAAATTACCAGGCCCTGCCTATGAAGCACACCTATTTAGACCTGGGCGACGAGCTTGATATTCGTTACAGTTGGTTGTTTGACAACAAGTGGCATTCGATGTCGGCCCGGGTGAATAAAAACGGTAGCACCATTGTAGATGGTT
>CAZHLC010000034.1:0-12472 GCA_964532545.1 uncultured Leptospiraceae bacterium
TGCGCCCCGGGGCTGCCATTTTCACACCCGCTGCCCGGTGGTCATCGATATCTGCCGCAGCAGCTACCCGGCAGCCTACCAGATTAAAAAAGATCATCAAGCCAGTTGCTTTCTGCTTGATAAAAAAAGAAAATAGTTCAGCGTTGATCTGGTTTTGTCAGATTAAGAATATTGGTGCTGTCAACTTCGCGCCGCTCAGCTTCTTGTTTGCGGCCTCTGATCGTCTTGGTTTCTTGCGCATTCTTTTCTTTGTTCAGTTCAAGTTCGCTTTTTAAATCAGAATACCAGCCCTCAAAGGCCGTATAAACAACCCTGTTAGACAGAGTTTCAAGCAGCCTCTCTTGTGCCACAAACATGTTTTCAAATGGGGCCACCCGGGGGCTGTAACGGGTTTGATATTTTACAACCCGTCGATCAAGCAGCAAATCATCTTCAACTTTATGCAGTTTAGTATTTACCCTGACCCTGATAGAAACAATGATGCTCATTAAATACTGGGTAATCTGATTAAACTGATCGTAGGTCGCGGGTATCATTTTAAAACGTTCAATGCGGCCGTAGAGAAACACATCTGCCTTACTTTTTTCTGCCTCGACCTTGAGGCGCCCGTGCATGTTAAACTGAATCTGCAGTTTTTCTTTAAGGCGGGCAACCACCTGGGCCTCGTAAGAGCGGTTGTCAAACAGGTGTATGTATATGGTGCGGTATTCGAGAGGAATTACCTCTTTGCCATCGATCTGGGCGAAAGTCTGCCCCAGGGCATTCTGGGGCTGTTCATCTTTTTCTTGGGCTGACCCGCAGGCCACCAGCAACAAGAGAGGAAGTATTTTTAACCATTTCAACATGCGTCAATTTTTTTGGCGAGATCAAAATCGTACTGGGTAATACCGCCGGCATCATGAGTGGTCAGCTGTATGGTCACTCGATTGTAAATATTTGACCACTCGGGGTGATGATTCATGGCCTCGGCGTGTATGGCCACCTGGGTCATAAACCCGAAGGCTGCTGCAAAATCAGAAAATTTGAACTCTTTTTTCAGGGTATCGTTGGCCAACTGCCAGCCCTGCAATTCGCTCAACCTTTCTTGAATGTCATCATCACTTAATCTCTGCACTCTTACCTCTTTTTGACGAACATCTTGAAGAAAATATACAAAATTATTGTAAAACAGTGGTGGGTGGCCGCTGCGGGTCAAATCATTTTCAATGCTGTAGTGAGCCGCGGGCCATGGCCAGCAGTGGCTCATAAAGCTCTTCACTGATGCCCGGCGCTGACCATAAAGTGAACTTAAATTGGCTATATTCTGAGCGGTATTCAGACACAATTCGGGGAATATCTTCACTTAAATGTTTGCCCGGCATGAGAAAGAATGGCCAGATGATGATTTCGCCGGTGCTGTTGTTCTCTATAATTTTACCCAAAACCTGTTTATAGTTGGGGGTAAATTGTTCAGTAAGAAAAGCGTATTCAATGGCTGAAAAGCCCAGGTCGTGACTGAGTCTGGTAGTAAAATCACGGGGCAGGCTCGAGTTCTGCAATGAGCGGGCCCCGTGAAAAAGTATCACGAGGTGCTGCTGGCTTTTTTCGTCTGCCTGCCCTTCGCTGGCCAGATCTGGTTTTTTCTGCTCAAGTACCCGGCCGATCACCGTAATCGCCGGAAAATCAATCTGCCGCGGGTCTGCCAACTCTTCAACCCCTGCCAGTGTCATATGATGTGTCTGCTCATTGGGCAGAGAACAGTTTGAGGTGATCACCACCGGGGTCTCGGGGCTTTTGCCACAGTCGAGCAGTTTGCGGGCAATCTGTTTCAGATGGTAAAGGCCCATATAGAACACCAGGGTCACCGAACCGGTTGCCAGGGCTGGCCAGTCATAATCTGGCAGCCCCCTCTCTTTGCTGTAGCCAGAGAGAAACATAACCGATTGGCCATAGTCTCGGTGTGTCAGGGGAACCTGCAGGCTGGCTGAGGCGGCCACCGCTGCGGTAATGCCGGGCACCACTTCGATATCAATCTGTTGTTCTCTGAGATAGTTTAGTTCTTCACCACCGCGGCCAAAAATGAGGGGGTCGCCGCCTTTGAGGCGAATAACTTTGTCGTACTGTCGGCTGTTTTCTACAATCAGGCGGTTGATTTCATCTTGTGCCAGCGAGGGTTGCCCCCGGCGTTTGCCAACATGCATCAGTTTTGTTTTGGCGGGTGCCAGCTTGAGAATTTCTTCGTTGACCAGACTGTCGTATAGAATTACATCAGCTGATGTAATCAGCCTGTGTGCTTTGAGGGTCAGCAGCTCAATTGAGCCAGGGCCTGCGCCCACCAGATAAACCCTGGCGTTCTTTTCTGTGCTCATCAGGCATGCAGACCGCACTCGCGGGTGTCACCATGCTCCCACCACCACCTACCGGCCCGGGGGTGTTCACCTTCTTCAATAGCACGGGTGCAGGGCGCACAGCCGATTGAGGCAAAACCCTGCTCATAGAGCTTATGAATCGGTACTTTGTTCTCTTTGGCGTAGCTGCGCACTTCGGCAAAAGTCAGCTTTGCAATGGGTGAAAGTTTATAAAGATCTGCTTTCTCATCGTATGATAGAATAGGGGTATCAGCGCGCTCTTCAGACTGGTCTCGCCTGATGCCGTTAACCCAGAGAGAGGCACCTGCGAGGGCCCGGTTGTTGGGTTCAACCTTTCTAATGTGGCAGCATTCTTTGCGGTTATCAATGCTCTCGCGAAATGAATACATACCCTTCTGGCCAACCAGCTGCTGTATAGCTTCGGTCTGTGGGTAGTAGACTTCAATGTTAATGTCATATTTGAATTTGAGAGTATCAATCATGAGATAGGTTTCAGGGTGCATGCGCCCGGTATCAAGGGTATAGGGGCGCACCGGCAGCTCATTTTTCAGAATCATATCTAGAATAACGTTGTCTTCAAGCTGCATTGACAGCGAGATAACTTTTTCACCGCCAATAACCTGCCAGGCCTTCTGCAGAATTTCAAAAGGTTGCATTGTCTCAAGCTCACTGTTGAGTGATTTGATTTCTTCTGGTGAGAGTTTCGTTTCAGTTGCCATGGGTGCCCTAACTTATATGAAATGTCTTAGAGTGGCCATTAATTTAAACCGGCATGCAGGGCATACCAGATCACATTGGCCCCCATTTTGAGGGCCTGTTCTTGTTTGGTGGCACTGTTTTTGTGTACGTCTACATCTTCCCAGCCGTCGCCCAGATCAGTGTTGTAGCCATAGAAGGCTACCATACGCCCTTCAAGAAACAGGCCATAGGCCACCGGGGGCCCACCGTAGTGTTTATGAATTTTCGGTAGCCCGGTGGGCATGTAAAAGGGCCGCCTGAATACCTTGTGGCGCAGGGGCAGGGTGCGCAGCTTTTCACCGGCAAACAGGTTATTGAGCTCTTTGCGAATGAATTGATCCATTCCGAAATTGTCGTCGGCAAACAGAAACCCGCCATTACGCAGAAACCAGCGCAGATTCTGGCGTTCATTCTCTGTCAAAGTAAAACGGCCATGGCCGGTAAAATATAGCACAGGCACTTTACGAAAAGATTCGTCACTGAGAGAAACTACCACTTCTCGCCTTGGCATTTTTACCTTGAGGTTTTTGCTGATAAAGGCCATCAGGTTGGGCAGGCTTGATGGGTTTGAATACCAGTCGCCCCCGCCGCCGTAACGAAGGCGCCCAATGTTCACGCTCTGCCATGAACCAGAGTCGGCCCAGAGAGTCAGGCTGCAGAACAGGGCAATAAGCCAGCGCATAAATTCAATACTAACATAGAATACTGCATGTACAGCTGTAATTTGGGGTTTACGTCGCAATAAGCAGACAGAGTTTAGCCCATTCTAAGGAGAATTCTATGGTTAAAGTGGGAATAAACGGTTTTGGGCGAATCGGTCGTAATGTATTCAAGGCGGCCTTCGATAACCCGAACATTGAAATTGTTGCGGTCAACGATCTGACTGACAGCAAAACTCTGGCACATTTATTGAAATACGATTCGGTTTTTGGTGTATGGAACAAACAGGTGACCTCATCAGAAGGCGAGATTCAGATTGATTCAAAAAAGCTGGCAGTGACTGCCATACCGAAATTAGACGAACTAGACTGGAAGGGTTTCGGCGTTGATATCGTGATCGAATCAACCGGTATTTTCACCGATGCCAACGTGGCTAAGGCTCATATCGATAAAGGTGGGGCAAAGAAGGTGATTATCTCTGCCCCTGCTAAGAATGAAGATGTCACCGTAGTTCTCGGGGTAAACGAAGACAAGTACGATGCAGCTAACCACACAGTGATTTCAAATGCCTCTTGTACAACCAATTGTCTGGCACCAGCAGCCAAAGTACTTATGGATTCTGTAGGTATCAAAAAGGGTTTGATGACAACCATTCACAGCTATACCAATGACCAGAAGATTCTTGATCTACCTCACAAAGATCTGCGCCGCGCCCGCGCTGCAGCGCTGTCAATGATTCCTACGACTACGGGTGCCGCCAAGGCCGTGTCGCTGGTTCTGCCTGAACTCAAGGGCAAACTCGATGGTATGGCTATGAGAGTGCCAACCCCCGATGTGTCGATCGTAGACCTGGTGGTTGAAACAGAAAAAGAAACCTCAGTTGAAGAAGTAAATGCACTCTTTAAAAAAGCGGCCGAAGGCCCGCTGAAAGGCATTCTGGGTTATTCAGAAGAGCCTCTCGTTTCGACCGATTACATTGGTAACCCTCTGTCATCAATCATTGATGCTCAGTCGACCTATGTCAATGGCGGCAACATGGTGAAAGTACTGTCATGGTACGACAACGAATGGGGTTATTCAAACCGCGTAGTTGATTTAGTAGAGTTCGTTTCTAAGAAATAGAGAAATTGATTTTGCAGGGCATCGTTGATGATGCCCTGCCTCTTGCTTCTCTTAGAAGCGCCCGGTCACAAGATCCCAGACATCTATAAAGATTACCCAGGCACCCAGACTCAGCAGGGCCACCATGCCCAGCCTTACTGCACCCGCGATAATTTTAGTGGGCAGCGGTTTATAGATACCCTCAATCAGATAGAAGATAATATGCCCCCCGTCAAGCACTGGTATGGGCAGCAGGTTCATGATGCCAAGAATGATGGTAATCTGTGCCAGCAAAAACCAGAAGCGGTCCCATCCTGATTTGACTTCACGAAAGGCGAAGGCAAAAATCTTTACCGGGCCTGATACACTGTCTCTGAATGAAAGTTTACCTTGAATCAGACGCCACAGCCCCAGAATGGTGCTCTGGGTTGAAAACACGGTTTGATCATAGGTGCGTGCCAAGATGCCCCCGAAACTGCGAGAGTGCTCAGCTTTTTCAGGAAAGGCCGGTATAATCGCCCGGCCGATTTTAATACCCAGCAGCCCACGACTCTTAATCTGGGGCGTGGCAATCACATTCACATAACCAATGCGCATATTGATGCGGCCAGTCTGGGCCGTTGCAGCGTTGATGGCTTTTTTCAGATCTGGCCACGTGCTGAAGCTCTGCTCGCCTATAAATATCTTGGCCAGCGACTTGGCCTCCCAACTTCCGATTTTTATCTGGGGGATAGTTTTTTTGGTCTGAGTATCGTAGACGTTGACCAGATGCAGTTCTTCTTTTGAGTTTACCGGGGCTTCAAGGGCAAAGGTTTCTTCGCCTGAGGGCGAGAAAAAGCCGCCACTTTTGCGGCGAACTTCGAGGGTCACATTCTTACCCTGGTTGGCATTGAGCTCTTTTTCAAGATCAAGACGTGAAACGATTTCGGTACCGTTCACAGAGAGAATGAAGTCTTCTTTTTTCAGGCGGCTTTTTTTGTACTGTTTGTCTTCAAGTACGGCAATATAGCCCCGGCCATAGGCCCGCACGCCAATGGCATACTGGCCGGCCCCGCCTTCGCGGGCAATCACCGGAATATTCATTACCTTACCAGCGCGCTCAACTTTAAGGTTAATACGGGGTGAACCCGCCAGTGAGATTTTAAACTGAACTTTTTCAAATGAGTCGGTTTCTTCACCGTTAACCGCCAGAATGCGGTCACCGTCTTTGAGGCCAGCAATCTGGGCCGGCAGAGGGTTCTCTGCTTTGACCAGGCGAATTTTGTTTTTGGTTGGTTGCCAGCCTGAAACAATAAGAAAGAAAATGACAATAAAACCAAGTAGAATTGAAAACAGCGGGCCGCCAAAAGCTACAATGATACGCCGCCAGGGGCTGGCTTCGAAGAAGTCGCCTTTTTTCAGGTTCTTGTGTTCTTTGGTAGGGTCATCGCCATAGAACTGTACATAGCCACCCAGGGGTATGGCGGTGACCTGATAAATGGTGCGGCCTACTTTTTTGAACCACAAACCCTTGCCATAACCAATCGAGAAAATTTTAGGCTGAATACCCACAAATTTGCCCAGCAGATAATGGCCAAGCTCGTGAAAAAAAATGCAGAGACCAAATAGAAATACGGCCCCGAGAATCTGCGCTATCATCAGTGCCTATTTCTGTAGTAATCGCAGACCGGCAAGGTTTAAACGCCCATAGCCATTTATTGTTGCAGGTCAGTCAGAATGCTCAACATATGTCAGTTAAATTATGAAAATCAGCATTCGCTGGAAGGTTCTCGGTCTCATTGTTTCAACCTTGATTGTGGTAATTGCCTCAATTGCCTTTCTGGTAATTAACGAACAGAGCGACAGTTTAGAGCGCATTATCACTACCGGGGCCAGGAATAAAACCAGCGAGGTGCGCTTCTACTCGGTCAGGGCCATGTTGCAGCGAGATGTTCTTGGGGTGCAAGACAGTCTCAAGAATGCCAATAAAATTCCAGGTTTTGTGTTTGCGCGGGTATTGCGCTCAGACACCAAAAGAAAAATCGGTCAAAACTTTTTTCTGAAAAAAGAACAAACGCCAAAGCAGGTTGCTGCTGGCAAGCTACCTGAAAATGTCTACAAGAAAGCAGAGCGTGAGGCCATGTTGAAGGTCTTCGACCCCCTGGCAAAGGGGCTGTGGTCAAAAATCAAAAAAGACGCCAGCCCGATTCTGATGAAGAAGGCCTTTCCGGGTAAAGACGGGGCGCAGCTCTATATTTTTCACCTGGCAGTAAGGCACCCCTTTATAGAAAAAAAACCACCCCTGATGGCCATGGTGCAGCTGGCTATCTCTGATGAAGTAATCAGCGATGCTATTGCTAAAAATCGCAATAAGATACTTATTGGCGCTGCCATCTTTCTGGTGATTGGTGTGCTGGTTTCGCTGTTTCTGGCTGCATATATTGTGCGGCCCATACGTATTCTTTCAAACAGTGCCGAGCAGGTTGGTTCAGGCGACCTTGACCACAAGGTGCCCCCCCTGGGTAATGATGAGCTGGGTACTCTGGCTGAACGTTTTAATGCCATGACCGAAGGGCTGAAGCAGGCCCAGAAGGCTAAAGAAGAGCAGCTGGTAATTGATGAACAGATCAGACAGGCCACAGAGATTCAAGAGGGTATGAACCCCCAGTATTTTTTAAACCGTGATTCGTATCAGGTAAAGGGGTATACCCGGGCCGCCAAGGGTGTTGGTGGTGACTACTACGACTTTCAACTGCTGCAAGATGGGCGGCTGGCTGTGCTTATTTCTGATGTATCGGGTAAGTCGATCTCGGCTTCACTGGTGATGGTATTAATCAAAACTGTAGTATCAACTTACCTGCAGCTTTACGATTCGGTGCGCGGTGATAAGATCGTAACGACCATTAACCAGGTGATGTGCTCACAGGCTCATATTGATAAGTTTGCCACGTTCTTCTTCTGTGTATACGACCCTGAAACCCGTCTGCTTGATTTTACCAACGGCGGCCATGGCCCCATTTTTATTTACCGGGCTAAAGACAAAGTCTGTACTTTATCAAAGCTTGAGGGCCTGCCCATGGGCATTGATGAAGATAATGACTATAAGCTGGCCCAGTTGAGTCTGAACCCGGGTGATATTATTGTGCTTTATACCGACGGTGTAAACGAAGCATGGGATCAGCAGAAAAACGAGTACGGTCTGGTGCGCCTGCGTCAGAAAGTGATGGAATATGCTGATCTGACTGCAGATGAAATGGTAAAAAATATCATAGCTGATATCGATGATTTCTCGGCTGGCGCTGAGCAGCACGATGATCTTTCTCTGGTGATTATGAAGGTGCCAGCTGACGTGCCAGCACCAGTGGCTACTTGACCCAGGTAGGTTGTTGAAAGCAACCTGCTAATTCTTCTCTTTATCCAGAAGCTTTTTCACCCGCAGACTGGCGAATACCAGCAGCACCACCGCAATCATCGGTGGCAGACTCAGGTTGGGGTAGAGAAAAATAAAATCTTTGTAGGCCGCCACCTGATAGCCAAGGCCGGGCAAGCCATCTGACGAAGACAGGCCCAGAAACTCAAGTGAAGTCACCGTAAGTATGGTGGTAGGAAAATACACAAAGAATAAAACCAGTGAGTCGGCTTTTAAAAAAGGCACCAGATGAAACTTGAACTTATGCCAGCGGCTGGCGCTGAAGCTGTCAGCCGCCTGAATAAAAGTTAAGCGTTTGAATTCGTTTAACCTGCCCAACTGCCATTTCTGGTTGAGAGCCCATTCTGAGAGGGCCACGGCCGTAACGATTGAGAAAAAGCCTGCACCCAGAAAAAAGCCGAAGGCGAGAGCCAGAAGCAGCGATGGTATGGCCATAAAGGCCTCGGCCAGCCGGGTGATCAGACTGTGCATCGGGGTAATGGTATAGGCCAGAAAGAAACCCAGTGATGAAACCAGCAGCGCCAGCAAACGCCCGCTAATGGCCACCAGGGCTGTTTTAAAAGTACCGAAAAAGATCAGTGATAATACATCTTCGCCCAGAGGTGAGCAGCCCAGCCAGTTGTTCAGGCTGGGCAAACAGTGGGCCTGTTCAATCTGCTGGCTGGGCAGGGGAAGCAGCAACCCCAGCAGTATGATCACCGCAGCAAAGAGCAGCCAGCCCCACCACTGCTTAAGCCTGGTTCGATGTGCTGTATCTTTTTGCATGATGGTCTATTACTTCTTGAACAATGCCAATGAAAAAAATAAAGATTGAAACAAAGGCCAGTATACCAACGATTAGATTGAGATCGTAACTGAACAGGGCCTTGAGTAACAGGCTGCCAATGCCCGGTATTGAATGTATTGTCTCGATAATGGCAGCCCCGGCCAGATAAGAGGCAAAATCAATAAGCCAGAAAGACAGTATGGGCAGGGCCAGGTTCTTAAAAACATAGTAGCCGTAAATTTTCTGTTTGCTGAAACCATAGGCATGCAGAGTCAATACATAGGGTTTCTTTTTCTCAGCTGTCATAAATTCATCGATGAAAATAGACAGGCGGGCAGCCGCTTTCAGCCCCAGGGCCAGGGCCGGCAGAATATACCAGCCTGACAAGATGGTGCCCCCCGGTGGCAGCATGTCAAGGCCGATGGCGAAGACCCAGATTAGCAATAGCGCAATAATAAATACCGGGTTAGCCAGCAGAAAATAATTTATGTTGTGTAACACCCGGCCAACCGAATCATACATCTGCCCGATGGTTGAAAGCACGATGGCATAGAAAAGGGCAAACAGCGATGCCAGTGCTGCCAGAATAAACGTATACTTGAAGGCCTGCCAGACCAGCTTGAAAACCGGTTGGCCCTTTACAGTCTTGCCAAAATTAAAAGTTGCAATCTGCTTTATTTTGCCCAGCCATTGCAGAGCAAAGTTCTTATCTTCACCCAGCTCTTTACGTAATTTCTGCAGTTCTTGCTGGCTGGCCCGCTGGCCGGCTGTGGCCAGAGCTGCACTGCCGCCGCGCATACTCTGCAAACCAATTGCCACGGTTGTGAGCACAACCAGCAGCAGCACAAATGCCAGGGCCTTATCGAATACCAGCTTCATCGAGATAACCAGACCTGATATACCAACAGCTTGACAACCTGTTTCGCTGCAGGGTTTAATCGCAGATTATGGAAAGAAATCTTGCCCTCGAATTCGTACGCTGTACAGAAGCAGCGGCTCTGGCTTCAGCCAGGCAAATGGGCCGTGGCGATGAAAAATCTGCCGATCAGGCTGCTGTTGATGCCATGCGGCGCGCATTTGATGTTGTTGATATACAAGGTAAAATTGTTATTGGTGAGGGCGAGCGCGACGAAGCCCCCATGCTCTATATTGGTGAAGAAGTGGGCAATAACCAGGGCCCCAAGGTTGATATTGCCTTAGACCCACTTGAGGGTACCACCATTACTGCGAACGGTGGCTATAATGCTACCACGGTTATCGCAGCCACAGATGAGGGCTGCTTTCTACACGCACCAGATACTTATATGGATAAATTAGCCGTAGGCCCAAGGGCCAAGGGCATCTTAGATATTACCGACCCGGTGCCAGTTACCCTGAAAAAACTGGCCAAGGCTCTTGATAAATATCTTGAAGATCTGGTGGTCTGTATTCTTGATCGCGAGAGACATGTTGAACTCATTCGCCAGGTTCGTGAAACGGGCTGCCGTATTAAGCTCATCAGCGATGGTGACGTTTCTGGTGCCATGGCCAGCTGCATGCCCGATTCTCCGGTTGATATACTGCTGGGTATCGGCGGGGCCCCCGAAGGGGTGCTCTCTGCAGCAGCCCTCAAGTGTATGGGCGGTGATTTTCAGGGTGTGCTCAAATTTCGTAACGAAGAAGAACAGAAGCGTGCTGAAAAAATGGGTATCTCTGACCCAGACCGGGTTTACCAGATGGAAGATTTAGTCAGAGGTGATAATGTGATTTTCTGTGCCTCTGGTGTAACTGATGGCGAATTTCTCAAAGGCGTACAGTTTGCCAGTGATGGTGCCACCACTCATTCAGTAGTTATGCGTGCCAAGTCACGCACCGTACGGTGGATCGAGGCACACCATCACTTCAACTATAAACCAAAGTACTGATATGCCCGAAGAAGGTGCTGAACTTGCGCCGCGTGAAGAGTTCACCGATATAAGAGTTGATCGTGACGGGCAGTGGTATACCCGCGATCGCCTGATTATTAACAAAAGAATTCTTGCTTTTTTTAAAACGAACCTTCACCGCGATGAAAAGGGTATCTATATCTACAGCAATTTCAGGCAGTTCAGTGAAAAGGGGTACATTAAGGTTGGCGGGCCCATTCTCTGGGTGACCGATATAATGCAGGGCAACTTTGTGCTTGAAACCAATGCCTATGTTCCTATTGAGCGCTGTCAGATTATTCTAGATGATCAAGAAAGGCCACTGATCTTTCTGCCGGCACTTGAAGCCTGGGCGGGCCTCACAAAAAATGCTCTTATGCAGTTTGGTGAAGATATGAAAGAAAAAGACGGCAAGTTTTTCTGGCAAGACGCAGAACTTATAAAAGCCGAAGATATCAACTGGGGCTGAACCTATGAGTTTTTTGAACCCCATTGCCGCCAAAGTTCAACCCTATGTGCCGGGCGAGCAGCCCCAGAACGAAGGCTGGGTCAAGCTGAACACCAACGAAAACCCCTATGACCCGGCGCCTGAAGTATTCGAGGTTTTAAAAAACCTGCAGGGTGAGCGGCTGCGTAAATATCCCCACCCCTTTGGTGAGCCACTGCGGCAGACCATCGCAAACCTTTATGGGCGCCAGCCTGGTGAAGTGCTGGTGGTCAATGGTTCTGATGAAGCACTTAACCTGATTTGTCGGGGTACTCTGACAGAAAAAGACAGCACTGTTATGCACGAGGTTACCTATAGTCTCTATAAAACCCTGATTAACATGACCGGTGCAGCCATCGAAGAGACCCCCAGCACCAATGAGGCCTTCGGCGTAAACCTCGCTGCTCTGGCTGCCAGCAAGGCAAAGGTTGCCTTTCTGCCCAACCCCAATGCCCAGACCGGTGAGTTTATACCCCCGAAAGAAATACTGAAGGCGGTGCAGTCATCAGATAAGCTCTGGGTGATTGATGAGGCCTATAACAGTTTTGTTGAACAAGAAGATCGTTCTTTTGCCAGCTATGTTGAGCAGGCCCCCAATGCCATTGTAATTAATACCTTCTCTAAAACTCACGGCCTGGCCGGGGCCCGCATAGGTTATGCCATCAGCTGTAATGCTGACCTAATGAAGGGCCTCTATGGTATTAAAGATTCATACAACGAAGATGCCGTAGCCATTGCCATGGGCAAGGCGGCCCTTGAAGCCACTGAATACTATAAAGATATTGTGCACAAAGTCATAACCGAGCGCCACCACCTCATCAGCGAGTTTAACAAACGTGGTTTCAAGGTGCTGCGCTCTGAGGCTAACTTTATACTGGTGAAAGGCCCCATGCCCTCAGAAGAAATCTATGAAAAGCTCAAGGCCCAGAAAATTCTGGTGCGTCATTTTAAAAATTCTCTGATCAGCGACTGGCTGCGTATCAGCATCGGCCGCCCTGACGAGCATGAGGCTTTGCTGGCTGCAATTGATAGCTAGAAGACCGTAAGTGGGCCAGTTTG
>CAZHLC010000035.1:0-10074 GCA_964532545.1 uncultured Leptospiraceae bacterium
ACGTCTATTACCTATCAACTAATGCCAAGGGTTCAAATGTAACGGCCGCCTGGCGCGCCCACAAACGTGGCGCCTATATGGCCAACCCCTGCTATGCCCAGATTCACCCTACATGTATTCCGGTATCTGGTGATTACCAGTCAAAACTTACTCTGATGAGTGAGTCGCTGCGTAATGATGGCCGCGTCTGGGTTCCTAAAAGTAAAGACGACAAACGGCCCCCGCAAGAGATTCCTGAAGAAGACCGCGATTATTATCTAGAACGGCGCTACCCTGCCTTCGGCAACCTGGTGCCCCGCGATGTGGCATCGCGTGCTGCCAAAGAACGCTGTGATGCCGGCTTTGGTGTTGGCCCCACTGGCCAGTCTGTTTACCTCGACTTTGGTGCAGCCATTGAGCGCCTTGGCCATGAAACTCTTGAATCGCAGTATGGCCATCTGGCAGAGCAGAAAATGGCTGAAGACCCCTCGATCATTAAAACTCTGGGTGATGTAGCCATTGAGGCCCGTTATGGTAACCTCTTTCAGATGTATGAAAAGATTACCGGTGATAACCCCTACAACACGCCCATGCGCATCTACCCTGCCATTCACTATGTCATGGGTGGCCTGTGGGTAGACTATAACCTGATGACCAGCATTCCCGGTCTATATGCCCTGGGTGAAGCTAACTTCTCAGACCATGGCGCCAACAGGCTGGGTGCAAGCGCCCTTATGCAGGGCCTGGCTGATGGTTACTTTGTGATACCATACACCATCGGTGATTATCTGGCGAAACAGCCTTATGAGAAACCCTCAACCAGTGATTCAGCCTTCGATGAAGTTGAAAACGAAGTTAACCAGAATATTGACAAAATGCTGTCAATCAACGGTGAGCGCACAGTTGATGATATTCACCGCGAGCTTGGCAAAACAATGTGGGAGCATGTAGGCATGGCCCGCGAGAAAGCCGGTCTTGAAGAAGCCATTAGCACCATCAAGCAGCTGCGTGAAGAATTCTGGAACAATGTAAAAGTATCAGGCAAAAAAGATGATCTGAACCAGTCGCTTGAAAAAGCAGGCCGGGTAGCAGACTTTATCGATCTGGGTGAGCTGATGGCCAAAGACGCCCTCAACCGTGAAGAATCATGTGGCGGCCACTTCAGAGTTGAACACCAGACCGAAGAAAACGAAGCAAAACGTGATGACGAAAACTTCAGTTACGTTGCCGCCTGGGAATATAAAGCCGGGCAAGATCACCAACTACACAAAGAAAAACTTGAATTTGAGAATGTGAAGCTGACCCAGCGCAGCTATAAATAAGAGGCAGAGAATGAAACTAACCCTGAAAGTATGGCGACAAGCAGGGCCCGAAAGTAAGGGCAAGATTGAAACCTACACGCTTGACGATGTCAGCGAGCATATGTCTTTTCTTGAGATGCTCGATGTACTCAACGAGAAAATCATTTTAAATGGCGATGAGCCCATCGCCTTTGACCACGATTGCCGCGAAGGTATCTGTGGCTCTTGCGGGCTGTTTATCAATGGCCGGGCCCATGGCCCTGAAAAAGGCACTACCACCTGCCAACTACATATGCGCCGCTTCAAAGATGGTGACACCATCGTAATCGAACCCTGGCGTGCGCGAGCCTTTCCGGTAGTGAAAGACCTGGTGGTTGATCGCTCTGGTTTTGACCGCATACTACAGGCCGGCGGGTTTGTTTCAGTGAATACCGGCGCAGCACAAGATGCCAATGCCATACCCATTAACAAAGACGATGCTGACGAAGCCTTCAAAGCCGCAGCCTGTATTGGCTGTGGCGCCTGCGTAGCGACCTGCAAAAATGCTTCAGCCATGCTGTTTGCCGGCGCCAAGGTTTCACACCTTGCACTGCTGCCCCAGGGGCAGGTTGAACGTTTTCGTGTGCAGCGTATGGTACAGGCTATGGATGACGAAGGTTTTGGTAACTGCAGCAACACCTATGCCTGTGAGGCCGAATGCCCTAAAGAAATCTCAGTAAGCCATATTGCGCGCATGAACCGTGAGTTCTTTTCTTCAAAAATCGGTTCTGAAGTTTAAAGCTGCCCTGCTGCTATGTGCGGTGCTGGCAGCCTGTGGCGCGCCCACCAAACAGAGTGTAATTGAAAGCTCTGAAGAAAAAGTAAAACTGCTCTCTAACCCCATGGTGGTTATGAAAACCAACCATGGTACCATCTACATTGAACTATACCCTATTGCGGCCCCTCAAACTGTAAAAAATTTTCTGGGCCTGGCCCTGGGTACTAAAGAATACACTGACCCGGCCTCTGGTAAAAAGCTTAAAGGTAACTACTATGACGGTCTTACTTTTCACCGGGTCATACCCAACTTCATGATTCAGGGTGGCGACATCAAGGGTAATGGCAGCGGTGGGCCCGGCTACAAGTTTGCCGATGAAATTAACGCCAAATCACTTGGTCTCGATAGAATTGCTGTTGGTGAGTACATGCAGTACTATGGTAACGATGTGAAAAGACTGGTTTTTGAAAAACTTAAAATTTTTAATAACGCCCAGGTACAGAAACGAATGAAGCAGGTGCAGAAAGAGATTGAGGTTTTTAAAAAACTGACCATCGAAGAGCTGCTGATTAAAAGAGGTTTCAAGTTTAAACAGCTGGTGGGCAGTTATCGTAATGAAAAATACACCCTGGCCATGGCCAATGCCGGCCCCAATACAAATGGCAGCCAGTTCTTCATCAATCTTATTGATAACCGCCACCTCGACGGCAAACACACGGTCTTCGGCAAGGTAATCAAGGGCCGCGAGGTGGTGCAAAAGATCTCAGTGGTCGAGCGCAACCAGCGTGATAACCGCCCCCGACAACCAGTGGTTATTCAGAGCATAAGAGAGTTACTATGATAAGAGTTGGTATTATTGGCGGTGGCGGTTTCACCGGTCAAGAGATCATAAAGCTTTTAAACCGCCACGACAAATGCAGTCTGGTTTACATTACCTCAAATGAATACGCCGACCAGCCTCTGGCTGAAGTGTTTCCCCAGTTAATTGGGCGCAACAATAGCGACCTCATTTTTTCAAAACACCCAGAAACAGTCGATGACATCATACCCATAGATGTGGCCTTTCTGGCTACGCCCGATGCCGCATCATTGCGCTGGGGTGCCGAGCTGCTTGAGCAGACCACCATCAAGGTGATCGATCTGGCCGGGGCCTACCGTATTAAAGATGCAGCGACTTTTCAAAAGTACTACAAACTTGAACACAATCAACCGGCTGCTCTTGAGAAAGCCATTTATGGTTTAACAGAGATGAACCGCCAGGCCATCAAAGAAAGTCAACTGGTCGCAAACCCGGGCTGCTACCCCACGGCCGCCTTAATGCCGGTTTTTGCCATCAAAGATATTCTGAATAAATTTGAACCCCGCCTGTTAATTGACGCCAAATCGGGTACCAGTGGTGCCGGCGGGCGCAAAGAAAAAGATTCGCTGGGTTACTCAACAGTTTACGAAAACTTCAGAGCCTACAAGATCGCTAATCACCAGCACACCCCTGAAATTGCCCAGGCTGCTTCAATTCTGGCCGGGCAGAATATCTCGGCCCGCTTTACCCCGTATCTGCTGCCCCTGTTCAGGGGTATTCTCTGTACGACCTACCTGCTGGTCAAAGATACAGCCGATATTGAGAAGCACCTGGGGCAGGCCCTCGAGAAGGCCGCGACAAACAATGTTTTTATACGCTATGTAAGCAACCCCGATGCACTCAGCATACGCAATGTGCAGAATACCAACTACGTCGATATCAGCTTTTTTTATGATGAAGCCAACAAAACCGTATTGCTTTTCTCGGCCATTGATAACCTGATGAAGGGGGCCGCCGGCAGTGCCATTCAGAATATGAATGTTATGTGCGGCTTTGATGAGGCCGAGGCCCTGCTGTGAAAAACCTGTTGCTCATGCGCCATTCAAAGGCCGAGAAAGTACCAGACAAAGATGACTTTGACAGACAGCTGACTGAACGGGGCCGCCACGATGCAGCCATAATGGGCCAGCTGATTGGCAAATATCCTCTGGTGCCTGAGGTGCTGATCAGCTCAAGTGCAAAGCGTGCTCTTGAAACTGCTGAGATTGTGGCTAAAGCCTGTGGCTACCCCCATAAACTTCAACTTGAAGATGAATTTTATCTATGCCAATCATTGACCATTCTGAACGGCCTGACGAAACTGCCCGCCGAGATCAATACCGCCATGGTGGTGTTTCATAATCCTACCCTTGAAGAGCTTACCGCCGACATGACCGCAGATTCAAAACTCAATGCAGAACTGGCCACTTCAAGCCTGGTCTATCTGCAGGTATATACTCGAGACTGGGCCAAAGTGAAAAACGTACCATCGGTAATGAAATGGGTGCTTACGCCCAAAATTCTCAGGCAATATGACAGTTGATTATTTCTGCGCCGGAATATACAGCCTGAAGGCGCTGAACAGCCCCTCTTTGAAACTGACCCGAATCTGGCCCCTGATAGTTTTCAGGGCATCACGCACAATATCGAGGCCGACACCACGGCCGGCATCAACACTGACTGAACCACGGGTAGATACATTGGGTTGAAAAATCAGCTGCAGAATCTGCTGCTTACTCATGCTTTCAACCTCGCCACCGGTTAGCCGGCCGCTTTTGACTGCGCTGTCGGCAATCTTGCCGATGTTAATTCCCCGGCCGTCATCACGAATCTCGATAACCCGGGCGTTTCTCAGGGGGTCACGCCCTACCCTGAGTGAGATCTGGCCGGCATCGGGCTTGCCAGCGTTGCGGCGCTCATCAACAGTTTCAATACCGTGAACCACAGCATTACGAATAATCTGGGTGATACTTTTTTTGATTTCTGCCGGCAGTGATATGGGTTTAAATTCAGTAGTATCAAGCTGGGCCTGCTTACCTTCGCGCTCAGCCACCCGGGCAACCATCTGTTGCAGGTTTTCAAGAAAAGCTTCGAACTCACCCTGATCACCTGCGGTGGCCTGAAAGTTACCTACAAGATCAAGGGTTTCAACAGCCACCTCAATAATACGCTGCATGTCTTCAAGGCGGGGGCGCAGTTCGCTGCGGGTTTCGCCAGCACCCCGCAGATTTTCAATATACGATTCAATCACATGAAGGCGCTCAGCGAAAACTTCGATATTGAGTAACTGGGCATTACCTTTGAGTGTGTGAACCCGCCGGTAAAGATCATTCAGCAGGCTCAGCTGGTTGTTTTTTTCAAGTTCATCAACAAGGGCAATGCTGTACTCGATCTCATCAGCGGCCTCAGCCAGAAAGGGCCTCACCGTCGTGGGCTTCAGTCTCACAATGCTGTAAAGCAGCTGCATTCTGATCTGTGACTGCTCTTCAGCCTGCTGTACCTGTTCAGCCAGATTTTTCTCGGCCGTTATATCTTGAACGGTAACCAGGGCTGAGCTCTCATTACCCGGTATGGTATTAAAATCAAAGCGCAGAAACTTGTTCTGCTCTTCACCCTTGTTCTCAAGGTTAACCTCGATCATTTCAAGGGGGTTGAGTTTTTTCAAGCGCCGCTGGGGCATTTTTTTCTTAAACAGTAGATTAAGAAAAGAGCGGCAGGTATCGGCAATATCTTCACCTGCAACGCTTTCAATCAGCTCTAGAAAATGCAGATTACTCAGTTCATAACCGGTAAAAATGTTTTCAAGCTCTGCTGAATGAGCAGCGCTGATGGCGAAGCTCTCATCAATTAGAAAAACACCTTCATTTACGTTTTGCAGAATGATATCGGTTTCTTGTTTGGCCAGAGTCAGCTCTTCAGTGGCTTTTTCGAGCCTGGTGGTTTTCTGCTGTAGATCAAGGGTGCGCTCATCTACAATGCGCTCGAGGTTGGTGTTCAGCTCAGTTAATTCGACGTTAAGGCGTTCTGATTCAGAGTGTACGTTGAGAAAACGGTTAGCCAGTATAACCGCCACCCCCGAAATCAGAATAAGAAAACCATAGCGTGAAAAGGTTATGTGGGTAAAAAAGAAAACGGCATCGACGATATCATACAGAGCTGTGAAGATCAGAATCAACACCCCCAGTGACAGATTACCTACCGGGGTGAGCAGCAGGGTCTGCAATACCCGCTTGAATGTTTTTGATTCTGCCCCATAATTCTGCTTATAGGTGATCATAAGGCCTTTCACCAACACATACAGCACATAGACTGCAAAGAAACCCATACTGAGTTGAAAGGTTCTCAAAACCGTTATCTGAAACCATATTGATGGAACAAAGGCCAGCAAGGCAAAGACAAAGCCCACAGGCATGAAGATTCTGCCGAACCTGGTTACGCGGCCCAGGCACATGCTCTCAAGAAAGAGATTAAAACCGGGCATAATCAGAAAAAGACTGAAACGCTCCCACATGCGTACAATATCAGAATCTGCAACAATACTGTAGACGTATCCGGTGCGAGTGAACATGTAAGAAGTGAGAACCAGGGTAAAACAAGCGAAGAACAGGTTGTAATTCTCTTTGGGGCGCCTGGCATACAACAGAAGATGATAAAGCCCTATAAAAAAATATAGGCCGTAGAGAATCAGATCAATGGTTTCATCGCTCAGGCCCTTCAGGTCTTCATAGGCGCCCATTCTAAAAGGCCCAGGCCGCAGTGAGCCCGTGATATACATGGTCGGGTCACCGATTATTCTTATGGCCAGAAGGTTTTCTCTATCAGTGTGCAGCAATTGTGCATTGAACAGTGCCAGAATATCACGATGATATAAGTGGGTTTTTATTTCAAGGGTCTGCTCATTAACATGCATGGCCTCTTTAACCAGCTGGCCATTGACAAAAACCTGCCAGTTATAGGCCAGGGTGGCCAGATACAGAGCACGGGGCTCTAATAAATCTTCTTTTTTGGCAGGGCCAAGTTTAAACAGATAGGTAACCTGTTTATTGGGCTTTCTGCTATAATCAAAAGTAGAACGGGCCTGCCAGCCTGGTTTTTTCAGGTTCACCACTCTTAACGATTTTTTTCCGTTAATAACGGGGGCAGCTTCCCATTTTGATAAATCGGTGGGCCAGCTGGTTAACCAGCTTTTGTCAAAGCCTTCACGGGCAATTATCTCTTGATCAAGCAGATTGATCTGGCCCGCGGGCATGGCCTGCAATGGTGCAACAAAAAGAAAAATTAGCAGACGTGCAGAAAACACTTAACCGAACACTTCATCAAACACGTCTATCAAATCTTCACGATTAACCGGCTTGGTGAGGTAAGAATCAGCCCCAATTTCAAGGGCTTTGAGAGCCGTAGATTTCTGTGCCTGAGCAGATACAATGATGATCTTGACGGTTTCACTGATTGCACGCATTTTCTGCAGGGCCTCTAAACCATCCATCTTGGGCATGGTGATATCTAGAGTAACTACATCGGGTTTGAGCTCTTCAAATTTGCTTACGGCCTCTTCGCCATCACCGGCATAACCCACGACTTCGTGGCCCATCTGGCTCACCCAGTCAGAGATAGCCCGCTGCATCATTGTTGAATCGTCTACTACCATCACCCGCATAATCTACATGGTAGAGTATTTGCCGAAAGCGGCGCGTCAATCAAATTTGAAATTCAGACAAATACTGGTTTTTTAAATTGAAACGGTGCCCGAAGCAGTGTTTAGCTTGACTGAACAAACCAGAAAAATCACTGACTCTTATATGGCTTCGAAAAAAGACCTGCGCGTCGCGTGGATGGCCGACATATTTGATGAACTATCAGGCGTCGTCACTGATACCATTGAGCTGCACAACCAGGCGGTTAAAAACAAAATTCTCTGGTACCCCATCACCAGCTATCCTAAAGAATTGCCCCCATTTAAATGTTTTAAACATATTTTCAGAGTATCTGCGGGCCGGGTCTATAAGGGCACTCACATGTATGTGCCCGACTTTATGGAAATTGTAATCTGGCTGAAAAGCCGCGGCATCAATCTTATTATTTCTAATACACCCGCAACCATCGGCTTAACAGCCATGGCCGCAGCAGCTTACCTGCGAATACCCTGGGTTGATATTTATCACACCGATGTCGACTACTACCTCTCAATTCTCTCACGCTGGTATCTCAAACCTCTGATTCGCCCCGGCCTGTGGTATGTTAAACAATACCACAAGCGTGCTGATCTGATTTTTGTCAGAACGCAAGAATACCACGATCTGCTGGTGAAAAAAGGCCACCCGCCCGAAAAACTGCGTTTTTACCGCGCCGGTGTAAATCTAGAACACTTCAATCCGAAATTCAGTAAACGTGAAATCTGGGATAAATACAGTGTTGACCCAGAGAAGGTTGTCGTTCTTTTTGTAGGCCGCATTACCAGGGTGAAAGACATCACCTATCTGCTTGATTATTTTCGTGATGAGCGCCCCGACAATGCCGAGCTGGTCATGGTTGGCCATGGCCCAGACCTTGATGAATACATGGGCAAGTATGGGCAGATAGAGAACATTCATTTTCTGGGTAAACAAATGGGTCGTGAACTGCAAGAGCTCTATGCATCGGCTGACATGTACTGCCTGCCCTCGGCTTCAGAGACCCTGGGCAAGACCGTGCTTGAATCAATGGCATCGGGCCTGGCTGTGCTGGTCTCTGACCAGGGCGGCCCCAAAGATTACGTAACCGAAGGCAAAGAAGGTATGATCTTTCAGGCCCACAACTACAACGACTTTAAAACAAAGCTCACTGAAATGATTTCAGACAAGGCCCGCCTGCAAGAGATGGGTAAAGAATCACGTAAATCGGTACAGCCCTATACTGATGACAAACTCTTTAAAAGTTTTACTGACGAAATTGTTCGATTGATTTAGTGGCTGCTATGCGGTCATGTTCAGACTACATAGCCTTGTGTTTTCTTGCCTCTTCCTAGACGCAGAAAACACTGGGGCGGCTGACTGCAGGGCAGCTAGACCGGCTGATTTTTTGGGGATACTTATGACTGAAAATGATCTTGATATCGAAACCAGAGAGTATTCGAACTTCTTTAAACACCTGAGCCTGCGAAATGCACTGCTAATTGGGGCGGGCGCCATTGCGGTTATCTATTTGTTTTTCAACCAGAATAAACCGGCTAAAGACAAATCACCGATGAAACGGCTGGTGCGGGCCAGGCTTATGAAAGATTACAATGTAACAAATCTGCGCACAATTTTCAAAGATCAAAAACTGTCTTATTCACAGGCCCAGTTTATGGCTTTTGCAAAGAAATTCAAACCTGAATACACAAAGCTGGTCGATCAAAAGCTGCAGGCAAGAAAGACCCTGCCCCTGACCAAAAGGTCTGAGGCTCTCGCCCTGGGCCGACAAATCTGGGCCGAACTACGGGTTAGCCTGCTCAATGCCTTCAAAGCGTTTTTAGAACAGCAGGGTAGCTAGGCGGCTGGGCGCTCGCTGTCTATCTGCCGAGCCGCTAAGCCGTCTAGCTGCCTGGATGTGCTAGGTTCTTTCAGCTTCTTGATAATTGACTTTGCTCGGCGCAAACAGCTCAGCAAAGCGCTCATAGAGGCCGCGGGCCTGTTCTGAGTTATCTTGAGTTACATTGCAGACAAAGATATCAAGACTCAGGTAATCATTTTCTGGCCAGGTGTGAATTGCAATGTGAGATTCTGCTAAGAGAACGGTGCCTGTTACACCCGCCCCGGCAAATTGATAAAAAAGACTGCCTACATTGGTCAGGCCTGAGTCGGCCACGGCCTGAACACAGAACTTTTCAAGTTGATCTGCATCAAGCATACATCGGTTGTTTTCTTTGCAATTGTGAAACTCTGCTAAAATGTGAATGCCACTGGCCTGCGCCTGTGACGTGCTGACAATGGTCGTGGTACCCGTTTGATTCATGGTGCCCCCCCGTGGTAGTTCATACTGGCAAATGGTGTCATACTCTTTTCTGGGGTTTAATGCTACCGCCGGTGGGGTGAAGCGCTGAATAGTGCGCTTCTAATGTGGTGGTATGGCCCCAGAAACCGTTGTGAGTAAAGCATCCGGTTTGCTGAAGATTAAATATACAAAATTTTTGCAGGGCGTCAACAAAATATTCACTATGGGGAATCTTTTGTAATCTGTTA
>CAZHLC010000035.1:10101-12456 GCA_964532545.1 uncultured Leptospiraceae bacterium
CTGAAACAGAATTTGACATCACTTAATCGCTGAGGTAATGATTCTATAGATGCCCGAAAACGAAAACCTGGCTCTCGTGTGCCCCATGTACAATGGGGCCCGCTTTTTAGAATCATTGTTGGCCGAGCGCGAGCGGGCTCAAGGCTTGTTGCGAATGCCAGTGACCCTGATTCTGGTTGACGACGGCAGCAAAGACCAGACCAAGGCTGAACTGCAAAAGCTGGCCTCACAGCCCATGGTAAAGGTAGTCACCCACCAGAAGAATCAGGGGCAGCAATATGCGATTTTAAGCGGCCTCTCAGCGGTTAGCGAGAAATATGCGGTGGTGGTTGAACAAGATATTTCTGAAAACTATGATCTGGCTGCCTTAGATGAAATGTTAGAGCGTGCCAGGTGTGGTGCAGCTGTAGTCATAGCCAGAAGACCAAAGTTCAGGTTGTTTTCAATCAGGGGTTTTATAAGTCGCATAATCTTTCCTTTATTTGGCTGGGCCTTTTATTTTGGCCGCCCCGAAGAATGGGGAAATTTCAGGCTGTTGACTTATGAGGCTCGCCTCAAACTGTTGCATTTGCATGGCAGCACCCCGAAACTACCGCTGCTAGATGCCGATGTGCGCTTTTTAGCTCTCAATATTGAAACAGTACCAGCAACCGCAAAAAAAGATCACCAAAAAACAAAGAGTAGCTATACCTTATTGGGGCGCTTCTTTTATGTATCTCGCCTTGTGTTTGGTCATTCGATTTTGAATATTTTTCGCCGCAGAAAATCTCAAGATACTGAATGTTAGTGTTTCTACTAAATTTAGAACTCTACATTGTTCTTTACCTTGATTAGATACGAAATATTTTGGATTTATGCGCCAGCTATACGCTCTGCTTCTCTGCCTGACCTTTGCTTTTTGCAGCAAACAGCCCTCGGTTGGCAACTTCGAGAGCCGTCAGGGGAAAATTGATATTTTAAGAGAAAACAGCACATTCTCACCGGGGTTTTTCACCAGTCTCAAAACCGGTGATACAATAAATACCATGCGCGATGGGCTGACAGTGATCAGTTTTGGCAACGATGCAATGGTAGAACTGCAAGAGAATTCATCGCTGCTGATCAAAACATTTTCGCCCCAAAACAAAGAAATATTTCTTAAAAAAGGCGCCGCCTGGCTTAAGATCGCCGACACACCCGGTTTGCGTTTTCGCATACGCACCCGCGATTCAGTACTAGGTTCACCGGGCCACAAAGTTTACGTTAAAATTCTCAGCTCTACTGAAACAATTTTCTGCCACGGTGAGGGCCAGACAAGGTTGTACCACTTTCGTTCACCCTATAACGCCATCCACAAAGAAGGTGACGTTTTTTTTATTTCACAAACAGATACCCATTTATTAGAAAGGTCAAAACTGAGCGAAATCGGCATTCAGAAGATAGTGCTTGATTATTCGCGCTTAGAAAACAGTGCATTGGGTAATAAATCAATAGAGGCTGATAAACAAATGGCGCTTCTATTGAACTTCTTTCGTTCTAAACGCAATTGATACATGAAGACCAGAATGCAGAAACAATTTATCGTGCCCGGCCCCCTCTGGCCGGCCTGCGATGACTGAATTACCAGATAGCTTTATTGGCCGTCAGCCAATTCTCAACCGTAAAAAAGAAATCTTTGCCTACGAGCTGTTATTTCGCGGCGGTGAAACCAAAGTTGCCAACATTGATGACCACATTCGTGCCTCGGCCCGCGTGCTGGTGAATACCCTGAACAGCATGAGCCCGCAAAAACTGCTGGGTGCCCGCATGGGCTTTATCAATGTGAATGATGGTGTTTTACATCACAACCTCATTGACGCCATACCGGCCGAGTTCTTTGTTCTTGAGGTGCTTGAACACACGCCAATTACAAATGAATTACTTGAGCGTATAAAGGCCCTCAAAGAGAAGAAGTACAAGTTTGCTCTTGATGATTTTGTCATGTCAGCAGAGAACATTCAGAAATATCAACCCCTACTACCCTACCTGAACTATATCAAGGTCGACCTGGCTGCCAATGCCAATAAAGATGTAAAAGAAAAGTACAAGTTTGTTAAGGGTGAGAAGATCAAAATGCTTGCTGAAAAAGTTGAGACCCAAGATGACTTTGACTTCTGCCTTGACCTGGGCTTCGAGTTTTTTCAGGGATTTTTCTTCGCCCGACCAGAGATTGTTAAAGGTAAGAATATTGATCCCAGCCACCGTGCCATTCTCGAACTTATTAATTTACTAAGGCGCGATGCCGACATTCGTGAAATCGAAGCCGTTTTTAAAGAAAACGCAGATCTAAGCGTGAACCTGCTCAAGTTTTTAAATTCAGCCGCCAGCGGTTTACCA
>CAZHLC010000036.1:0-12445 GCA_964532545.1 uncultured Leptospiraceae bacterium
CCACACATAAGATGGGTATTAAACCACAAGATATAGCTGCTTTGAGCTTACGACAGATGTCTGCGTCTGTTTCTTTCAACAGCGTACGGCGCTCAGAGTGCCCCAGAATAACATGGGTGACCCCGGTTTCTTTCAGAAACTTTGGTGAAATTTCACCGGTAAAAGCGCCTTCATTTTCAAAGTAGCAGTTCTGAGCTGCCACCTGAATGTTGGTTGATGCAGCCACTTCAACAGCCACAGGCAGACTCAAAAAAATCGGGGCCACAATGGCTTCACACTTACCTGCATCAAAAGAATGGTTTTTCAGCTGGTTGAGAAAATCTCTGGTCTCAGAAATTGACTTGTTCAACTTCCAGTTGCCGGCTGCAATTGGTACTCTCATGATTCGCCCCACTTAGTATAAACTTCTTTATCTTCTTTAACTATCTGATCAATAATTCCACAGATAATCGCATCAACTGGCTTATCTTTGGTGGTTTCAGTCTGGCGCACACTTGAGCCCTGACTGATTAATACCCGCTCACCCAGTTTAGCCCCGATCAGATCAAGGGCCACAAAGCTACTGGCGGTCTTTTTGCCTGAAGAATCACAGGGTTCAACCAGCAGATAGCTGGGGTCATCAAGCCAGTTGCGGCTGTTTTCTACCATTACACTGCCCTTGACCACTGCCTGTAACATATCAGTACGTATCTTTGCTCTTATCGTACACTACCGAGCCTTCTTCGCTCACCAGCTCAACAACGGCCATTATGGCCGCATCGCATGGGCGCCCGGTTGTTTCGTCGGTCATGCGGGCTGAAGAACCCTGCACCACCAGAACTACATCGCCCAGACCCGCCCCAACAGAATCTATGGCGACCAGGTAGTCTTTGTTAGATTTGGCGGCGCTGGGTTGAACTTTTTCGACCAGCAAAAACTTGAGGTTGTCAATTTTCGAGTCTTTGTGGGTTGAAACGACCTCGCCTACTACGCGAGCTAGCAGCATTTAACCAACCTGGGCAGCAGCAGCCCTTGCGGCTTCAGCAGCGGCGTCAATATCAGCTTCATTGCCACCAAGAATGAGCCTGCCAGAGGCACCCCATGTGGTAACCAGGTTCAGCTTGACATTAGCAGCTTTTAACCCCTGATTTGCAATAAAAGCCATATAAGCAGCCGGTTCACATTCCATAATCAAAACAGAATCGCCAGCCACGACCATGTTGCCCGGGCCCATACCGGTCAGGGCAATACCGTGATCGCCCTCGACACCCCGAATAATCTCATCGGTCAGCAGCCTGCATTTAGCACGGCTGTCTTCGGTAAGGTTGGTAGCCTTTAAAACAGCTTCACCGGCAGCCGTCACCTCACCCTGATCTTCATGATGAATCATCATCTGACCAAACTGGCGCTCGGTTATTACCACCCCAAGGCGTGCCCGGGTGGCTTTAAGGGCCAGGTCAATCATCGGATGAATATACATCGCCGGATTAATCTCTAGAAACAGAGAACAATCATACTCACTGGGGTCAAATACCCGGTTGTCTTTGGCGATGTATTGAGCCAGCTGGGGCTGCATACGATCTATAAAACTGTAAGTTCTCAGTTGAAATGACATTATAGTTCCTTCTTCGTTCTAAAACCAGTCAGAAGCAGGCCAGGCCTTACTTCTTACCCCGGTTTTGTCGACCTAAAGGAAGAGCAATGTCAACATTTTCATGGGGCCTGGGAATAACATGAACAGTTACCAGTTCACCAATGCGTGCCGCAGCACTGCTGCCGGCATCTGTGGCTGCCTTAACGGCTGCAACGTCGCCTCGCACGACAGCGGTTACAAAACCACCGCCTGTCTTTTCGTAGCCTACCAGCTCAACCCTGGCTGCTTTAACCATGGCGTCGGCTGCTTCTACCATTGCGGCGAAACCTCTGGTTTCGATCATTCCCAATGCGTCTTGTGTTTGTGCCATAAATTTCCCCTAAATATTTTTAGTTAAGTTTAACCAACCCGCCTTTGACGGGTTCTCCTCAAAGTATAAGGCCATATTAATATTTGCCACCGCCAGCGTCTTCGCAATTAACGATGGCAACACTCGCGCTTGCACCAATACGAGAAGCGCCGGCATGCAGCATTTCGAGTGCGCCCTCATGGTCACGCACCCCCCCAGAAGCCTTGACCCCCATTTCAGAGCCAACAGTTTCACGCATAAGCGCAATGTCTTCTGCGGTTGCACCACCCTTTGAAAAACCCGTTGAGGTTTTTACAAAGTTTGCACCGGCCCGCTGCGACAGCTGGCAGCCGGTTTTAATTTCATCTTTTGTTAATAGACAGGTTTCTAAAATTACTTTTGAAATAACGCTACCCCGGGTAGCCCGTACAACACCGCGAATATCGTTCTCAACCAGGCGGTGATCGCCAGATTTTAAAGCACCTATGTTGACTACCATATCAACTTCGCCGGCCCCATCATCAATGGCAATGCGGGTTTCAAGTTCTTTAACCCTGGTAGGCGTGGCACCCAGCGGAAAGCCAATCACAGTGCAGACCTTCACACCAGACCCCTGCAGGGCCTTCGCAGCAGTGCGCACCCAGGTAGGGTTTACACATACGCTCATAAAACAGTTTTCATGGGCTTCAGCACAGAGCTTTTCAATATCACCGCGGGTAGCCTCTGCCTTTAACAGAGTATGGTCGATGAAGCGGGCCAGCCCCGGGTCTGGGCAGGCACCGAAAGGGGGCAGAGTTGAGACCCGCTGCGCACCTGCCTTCATGAAGTCAGCGATCGAGCCGACCCCGTTCCAGCTTTCGCCACCGCCGCAGACACTGCAGCTGCCACCAGCCGAATGATCATGAGATGCACCGGCAGAACCAAGTTTGCTGATGACCTGGGTCGTTACAAGTTGTATAATTTCGTCTTTGTTCATATCAAGTTCTCAGTGGCACCTATTCAAGGGCCATAATTTTATCTATTCTTTTCTGGTGGCGCCCGCCCTCAAACTCGGTCTTGAGCCAGAGCTCAGCCAGTTGCAGTGCTTCAGCTGGCTCATGAAAGCGAGACCCCAGAGTGAGCACATTGGCATCGTTATGCAGCCGACTGTTTTTCACAGTCTGCTCACTGTAACAAAGTGCCGCCCTTACCCCGTCTACTTTATTTGCGGCTATAGAAGAGCCTATGCCGGCAGAGTCAACAATAATGCCCCATTCACATTCACCCGAGGCAACTTTGCGGGCCACGGCAGCCGCAAAATCAGGATAATCAACCGATTCATCAGAGTTGGTTCCGCAATCAACCACGGTATAACCGCTTTTTTTCAGGCCCTCAAGAATGTAATCTTTGAGTTTATATCCCCCATGGTCACCACCAAGGGCAACCCCGCCAGTTGCAGAACCACCAACCATCTGGTTTACGACGTTTTCAACAATGGCCCTTATTTGAGATTCATTTAAGTTCATATCTATTTGTTAAAATCAACCTGATCAACAATGCCAACCACAACGGCCCGCGCCGGCGCCCCCTCAGTTTCTAAAACCATGCGGGCAGAATTACCTTCATCAATATAAAGCACCGTATCACCGGCACCGGCCTGAGCCCGGTCAATGGCCACAAAGGCACTGCCCCTCGGTTTCAGATCAGGTTCTACCGCCTGCAACAAAACCAGCTTCTCGCCATTGTAGACGCTGTGCTTGATTGTAGACGTAACTGAACCCCTTACTACCGCTAATTGCACGTGTTAACTGCTTCTTAGCGTGAATCTGGTAATTCAGGTAAATTCAGGGCATCAATGGCTTCACGCAGAAAAGTGTAGGCGACCTCTACCGCCCGGGGAATTTCATAATTATCAAGATAAGTAGCTGCTTCAAACCTCTTATCAAACTTGATGGTATCTTGCTTATTCATACAGGCATGACCACCATTTGAGATATCTTCGTGTATTTTCTTCCAGAAATCGCGGGCCCGCTTCAGAAAAGTTGCACCTTCACTGAGGTAATGGCGGGTATAGCGGTCTTTCATATCACGCAGCTGCAGCTTAAAATCATCACGGGTGGCCCCCGCATAATCTTCAACTGTTTCAGTAAGTGATTTCAGATATCGCTTGTTATTCTCAAGAAGTGCATAATGGCTGTCGCGTTCGCTCGACAGCGAAAAGTCAAGCTTAAGATGCCCGTCACCAGTGCCCGGAACAAATTCATTTTCCCAAACACTGAGAATTGTATGCATCAAATTGACATCGGCGTTATCGCAATTAGGTGAGGCCTTTTGAATTGAAAACTGTGAGAGTACGTTATACTGTCGCAGACGGTCAGCTTCAGAAAGTTTCGGCGTTGGCGCCGAAGTCAAATCAGCAGGCACCCCATCGGGACATAACTCGTCGATACGGTCTCTGATTCTTTTCAGCTCAACCTTGGCCCTGTGCACCTGCTCAGCATTTTTAGAGGTGCGTATCAGACCTTCGTACTGCTTATCGAGCTTCTGCAGCTTGATAACTTCTTGAGTTTGCTCTTCAGTCAACGCCATAATTGTAGCAAAGAAAAAGACTCACATTTGATTGTAAAGGCAATTTTAGGTTTCTACACTCTCGAGAATTGTCACATGATAACAGCGGTTATTCAATTCAATAATTGCATAGAGCTTTTTCTCTTCTTGTAATTCAAGCAGAGTCTGCATCAGCACAGCATGAAATTGCCGCCTTAAAGCATCGCCCAGTAGAAAGCCAAAGCGGCGGCGCATTTTCTTCATGACTTCTTTTTCGCCTTTTTTCAGGTCTTTGGGCAGGGGCAAAGAAACCATAAAATCTTCAAAGAAGATATCAAAAGTAGTACCAAAGCTATGGGTTGAAACAAAGGCCCGGTCAAAAAGTTCTTTCTGGTAATCAACGGGCCTGATCACCGATGAGACAGCCAGCTTAACCGGGGGCAGCCCCTTCTTTCGTTTCTGCAGGTTTTCATTAAACCGTTTGGCAAGAAGTTGCAGCCCTTTTTTAGCAAGGGGTACCAGATAACGGTAATCTTTTTTTACGTTATGAAAATAATACAGCTGATCAGTATCACCGTCGATTGAAACCAGCTTACCAGCCTTAACATCAGCAGTAATCTGGCCCGTGTTGCGATAGGGCTGAACCCCATAGCGCTCGGCAATACCCTTGATAACTCTGCGATGATCACCAATAAGATGGCGACGCAGCCTGGCTTCTTTTTTACGGCTGGTAAAATCGCGAAAGATAGGCACATTCTCAATGTACCACCTCTCAATGGTGTAGACATCTTTCAGATATTGTTTCACCAACTGGGGTGTTCGCTGCCCCTCGCAGGCAGCGAACAGCAGAATAGGGGCCAGTGCTCGAAATATTCTCATAAGTCAGTTAGTTATTGTTAGAAAACCGCTCTTTTCTTATCAGCATAACCAGGTGGCGACTGAAGTTCAACTGTTTTTTGCAGGGGGGATACTATTTGCGATCTACAACCAGGCGACCTTTATAACAATAGGTGTTCTGGCCCCGGGCAAAAGTTCGATCGTAGGCCACAGCCTCAAGGGGGGTCTTTCTTTCGGCCACCATCATCAGTGAGCGGCCATAGGTGGGGGCGGTATAACCAAAGGCAAAGGGCAGCCAGCCCTTACTGCTTTTTCGCGAAGCTCTGGCCAGATCAGGCTGGCAGCGCACCCGAAAAAGAGGTATGGGCCTTACATAAGAACCATAGAGTCGCAGGTTCCATTTGGTGGGTTTATTAAGATAATGAAAAGGAAAGCCCGAGGGGTCTTGTACAATATAACGGCTTCGTCGCAGAATCAGGTTTCGCATATCATCAAACTGCGCCCGAAACATCAAATAAGAAGCGGCCTTCAGCATACTCACCAGATTATTAGACTGGCTGACCAGGGCAGCAATGCCCTTCTTGCGAAAAAGATGTTTGTCTGAAATGTCGCCGCGCAGGTAATAAGCTGTCTGCACCTTCGCGTCTTTGCTTTTACGAAACTTTATCTCTACCCCATAGACAAGCCCTTTGGGGTCTTTTGGTCTGGCACTGTAGGTCACCACTTTACCGCTGCTTGATAAAATAATCTGGCGGGCATCGATGATCTCATACCCCATACGCCGGGCAAAAAACATAAAAACCCCGGCAATGCCGTTGTAAGAATGTGAACCAATCTTATAGGCCATAATCTTGGTATGAAAAAAGTTATGACCCATGATACGGGTCAGAGCCCCCCGTAATTTTTTCAGCCCACTCAGGGCCTGTGCATTGCTGAGAGCACCCGGGTTGGGTATACGACCAGTGGCCTCAAGACCAAGCAGCACATACTGATCAGCATCAGGAAAAAGAGCCAGAGCATTAAGCAGATCAGGCCCGCCGAAGGGGTAAAATACGCTGTCGTACTGTATACTGGCCAGATGCTGATTACGCCATTTCGAAATTTTAGCAACTGTGCGTTTATGGTAGGCGTTCCACGCGCGGTTTACCTGGTGCTGATACAGTTGGTACTGGCGGCTGGCACGCAACTTCTTGAGTCGGGGCGAAGACTGCCCCCCTGAGGCAGCAATGAAATTAGCAGCTTCAAAAACTTTTGTATTTACTGCCACCCCCGAATCTGTGGGGGCCTGAGCATCGCCTTCATCACATTGAATCAGGGTGGCTAGAAAAATCAGAATAAGGGCAAAACGACGCATCTCGCAGGCAAGCTGCAGCAGACAGCCGGTAAAGCCAAAAAGAATTGATGGTTACGTGCAGAATAGATAAACGTCTTGAAATGGCAGAAGAGCGCAGACAGGCCATCAGACGCCCCCCAGAGGCCCGTGAAATAGCGTGGGTGGTACAAGAGTCAAATTCTGAATTATCGATTACTGCATTTAAAGACTCTGCTCTGATCATTGATGTATCAGACCTGGGCTGCAGCCTTGTGCTGCTCAACCGCGACCGCAAAGAGCACTTCTTTCTCAGAGGCCAGGTATGCATGATCAAACTGGGCAGTAAACCCATGCGGCGGGCCAGGGTGGTTCGCACAGAGCCAGGGCTGGCCCCACTGGTGTTCAAAGTGTCCTTTGTATTTGAAAAATAGAGTCCAATTCTCTAAAATCAAAAAAGAATTGACACTCGCGTTTTGAAAGCAGAAGCCGAGCGAGCGAGTTTTCTCTTTTATATTAGCTTATCATGAATATTGTACTTAAAGCATTTTCTATATTACTGGTCTCTTTGTTTCCTCTGACGGCCATCGATTTTAAACACCCTTCTGATGTGGTAAAGAATATGAAGAAGGTTTTCAAGGGTATTGAGACCTATTCGGCCACTTTTAATATCTCAGTGAAAGAAGGCAAAAAATCACGTAACACCAGTGGCGTTGCCTACTTTAAGCGGGGCGGCCGCCTCAACTTTACTTTTCAGAAACCCTATGGCGATAAGATCATTTCTGATGGTCGTAAAATGTGGGTCTATATTGCAAGTCTGCGAGCTGTAGGGGTACAAGATTTGCAGAGTAAATCAAATATCTACAACAGCGCATCGTATAAGGGTCTGGTAAGTCTGTTTCGCCGTTACCATTATCGTTTTGACCGGGCTGACCAGCCCATTAGCATCGGTCAGGGGCGTTTTTACGTTCTTCAGCTGAATGAGAAAACCGCCTCGGGGGGCTTCTCAAAAATGAAGCTGTTTGTCGATGCTGAGAAATATCTTATTCGGCAGATTGATGCCACCTCAGAAAGCGGGCGCAAAGTAACTCTTAAGTTTTCAAATATTAAATTAAATAATCCCATAGCAAATAACAAATTCACCTACCGGGTCAAGGGTAACACAAAAGTTATAGAGAACCCGCTTACTACTGAATAACATGAGACAATCTGCAGGTACATTTTTAAAAGAACGACGCGAAAACCGCAAAATCGCCATCAAACAGGCGGCCGAAGATATCAATATGACCAGCCGGCATATTCAGGCCCTTGAAGATGATAACTACTCGATTTTTCCCGGTGAGACCTATGCCCTTGGCTTTCTACGAAGTTATGCCACCTACCTTGATGTTGACCCCGATCAGGTCATTCAATTGTACCGAGGGGCTCAACTGGTCGAGAAAGAGGTGCCACTGCAAGAGCTGACCAAGCCTACCATGACACCTCTTGATCAGATTCAACCCTACCTGAAATATGTAGTCGCTGTACTGATCATCGCAGCAATTGGTGTGGTTGGTTACAACTTTCTTGATCGAACCGGCAACAATAGCAGCGAAACCACCACCAGCAACAATAAGATTGATGTAGAAACCTTTGTTGAAAAAGGCTCTACCCGCCTGCCCGAAGTAAAAACTGAAAACCTGCGTTTAAGGGGTGGCTTTGCCACCGCGGTCATTGGTGTGGGCAAAGGTATTGACTTCAGCGTACAGAATACAGAAATCTTTCTGGTTTTAAAATCTCTTAACTTCAAGCAGGGCACCGATGGCCAGAGCCAGGCACAGCTATTACGCTACCCTGGCCGCATTGAAGTACCCCTGGTTGAGGGCAAGCCAGTCGTTGTAAAAGACAATAATATTCCCCGACAGTTTACCCTTACTCTAATGGGTGCTACCCCCAATAACATCAAGCTGCAAATTACCATGGGTTCACGTAATCAGACCCAGACCGAAGAAAATATTACCGAGAACAATGAGAACAAGCAGAACAATACACCCATTGTAGATAAAAATTTTCTTATTCGTTTTCATGCCGAGACCACAGCCGACAACTTTGTTGAGTTCTATGTTGACGGTGTGCCCAAACAGAAAGGGCTACTGGGTGCAAACTCGGTTCTGCACTATGAGGCTGAAGACAGCATTCAATTTAAAATCGGCGATGCCGGGGCCATTGATATTCAGATCAATGGCAAAAAATATAACTGGGGCAAACCAGGCCAGCAGATCAAAAAGATCATTCGCAAAGTAAAAGACCCGGTAAAACAATCAATCTCAATCGAGATCAAAGACATTTAATGGGCCGGGCCAACCGGCCCCATAGTTTCTTTTCATGACCAGTAACGAAACCAGCTTTCATATTGTGACTCTTGGCTGCCCCAAGAACAAGGTCGACTCTCGCCGCATGAAAGCAGCCATGCTCTCGGCCGGCTTTCGCGAAGGTGATTCAAAAGAAAGTGACTTTCTACTGATTAACTCATGTTCATTTATACGTGAGGCACAAGAAGAAACGATCGAAACCGTATTTTCTGCCCTTGAAATAAAGAAGCGGCACAACACCAAAGTTGGCCTGGTAGGATGTTTTGCCCAGCGCTTCTCAGCAGAAGTAAAAAAAGAAATTCCTGAGCTTGATTTTACAGTGGGCACAGGGCGGTTTCATGAAATAGCAGATATCATCTCTGAACAATTTGATATAAAGCTGCAGCGCGGGGGCACCTACCATGGCGAACCCGAAGCCGATGTACCTTATGCCTATGTACGTATCGCCCGCGGCTGTTCACGTAACTGTGCATTCTGTATTCTGCCCACCATTCGCGGGCCGCTGAAACCCTTCGATCTTACTGACATTAAACGGCAGCTCGATGAAGACAGCCATATTCGAAATGATGTGCCCCTGAAAGAAGTTATTCTGGTAAGTCAAGATACCATCAGCCAGGGTGTTGATGAGCTCGATCAGATTATTGGTTTTCTGTCAGAACAGCCAGGCATTGAGTGGGTCAGGCTGCAGTATCTTTTTCCTGATCGGCGTATTCTCAAGCTGCTACCCCTGTTTGAAAAATACCCCAAACTGGTGCCCTACCTTGATATACCTTTTCAGCACGCCTCGCCAAAGATTCTGCGGGCCATGAACAGGCCCGACAATGTTGAATTATTTTCAGAGATAATCAACGAGGCCCGCAAGATTCGACCTGATCTCGAGGTGCGTACCTCGTTTATTGTGGGCTTTGCCGGTGAAACTGAAGAAGACTTTCTCTGCCTGAAAAACTTTCTGGCAGAAAACCGCATTGATAAACTGGCCATTTTTCGCTATTCACACGAAGAGGGTACACCCGCCTTTGAACAGCAAGATGAGCTCAGCGATGAAGAAAAAATAAACCGCATGAACGAACTGCGCGATTTTTTTCTCAAATCGCGTGAAGAGTACCGCCGCTCGCTGCAGGGTAAAGAAGAGACAGTAATCATCGAAAAAATCGATGGTAAAAATATCGAAGCCCGCCGGGCCCATGATTCGCCCGACATTGATGAAATTGTATTTATTGACAATGTACCCAATATCGAAAGCTATAAAACCGGTCAGATGGTAAAAGTTCGCTTACAAATGCCATTAGAATATGACTGGTTTGCCGATATTATATAGATAGATGAATATTCCAAATACACTAACAGTATTCAGGGTGGTGCTGGTTCCCGTATTTGTTTACTTTCTTCTAAAGCCTGACCCCATTTCGCGCATAATTGCTCTGGGTGTTTTTTTTCTGGCTTCTATTTCAGATTTTTTTGATGGCTATCTGGCCCGAAAATGGAATCAAGAAAGTGCCTTTGGCCGCTTTCTTGACCCCCTGGCAGACAAAGCTCTGGTGATCTCATCAATTTTTGCCTTTGTCTATCTCGACCAGCTTATACCATTGTGGATGGTTCTGGTCATCATCGGCCGCGACATGCTGATCACAGCTCTGCGATTTCTGGCCATTCGCAAAGGTATGGAGGTTAAAACCTCAAAACTTGGTAAGGCCAAAACCGCCTTTCAGATGATTTCAATTGTAATCATTGTAGTCGTTTTCATTGTACGCTCTTACAGGGTAGACATCACCCGCACCTTTGAAGAGGGGCGCAACGAAGGTAGAAAGAATATCAGCATTGCTATTGATTCATTCTCTGAAGGCATTCGTATTCTACCTGACAAACAGATTTCGACCAGCCGTAAGATACGGGTATTCGCAGAATCAATACCTTACTTTGTTATGCTGCTTACCACCTGGGTGACCATTATATCAGGTATTCGCTACATTTATACCAACTATCGAATTCTGGCGCCGCCCTATTATGTTTTTCGAGCGAGGCCGGGCGAACAGAAATGAGCGCGGTTCGCGAATTCATCTATACTGGTTTTTATACGGGCTACTTACCCATGGCGCCTGGCAGCTGGGGTTCGTGGGCGGCAGCAGCGCTGCTGGCTATTCTGGTGAGTTATTTTTCTGATTATCATCACTACATCTGCCTGGGGGGCAGTGCGTTTTTTTTTCTGCTGGGTCTGTTTGCTCTCACAGAGCTCGCTGATGACACGATCAGCGACGACCCCCCGTTTGTAACCGTTGATGAATGGGCTGGCCAGTTTCTGGTGTATACCCTCGTACCACTGACCACATTGAACCTGTTTCTGGGCTTTGTTATCTTCAGAATCTTCGACACCTGGAACTTCTGGCCGGGCGAGAATGCCCGCAGCCTCGGGGGCAGCCTGGGTATCATGCTCAATGACCTGGTGGCCGGGGCCTATGCGGCACTGGCCCTTGGTATTCTCAATTTGATCTGGGGTCTAATATCCCAATTATGAAAAACTACCAACAAATATACGATGCCATCAACGAAGATTTTTCAGAGCTCGAAAGCGAAGTGCTGCGTTTAGAGCGGGCCTATTTTGATTCAAGCAAGGTCTTTATTGAAATCGAAAACCGCCTCGAGCAGGTGCTGCGCAAGCTGAAAAAGAAAAAGGCCTCACCCCTGAGCCGACGGGTGGCTAACCTTAAAAGCTATGTGAGCGATCTAAAAAAGAAAAAGGGCTATAACCCCCGTGATTTCAGCAGGCTGCAGAAACTGGCCAGCAAACTGAAAGACCGGGCGCCCACTGAGATTTTTCCTAATAAGCTGCTTGATGAGCTCAAGAAACGAATAAAAGAAGAAAAACCACCCGAACCAGCGCCTGGCTTTGATACCAGAACCAGCAAGAAGTTTCTAATGGTGCAGAACGGTTCAATGCATTTTCTGGTCGAATATTATAAAAAGCTTTGGCAGAACACTGTGCCGAACCGTAAACCGCTGAAACTACGGCTGAAAAATATAGCAGGCACTTATGAATTTGAACACCTGCCCGGCTATGAAATCGAGCGGGCCGTACCAACCGAGAAAATTGCAATATTGATTCAGAAAAAAGATGGCAGCAAGAGTGCTTTTCTGGTAGACAGCTGTGCAGGCACTCTCTTTTTAAAGCCAGCGCTGCTGAAAAATAAAGTACAGTATGTAAAGGCAGAAGAAAATTCTTTTCGCCCTTACGTCAGACTGAAAGGTGAGCGTTACTTCCTGAGGTCTTAAATTGCAGAATTCAGAATGGCATAAGCTGTTGCGCATCTTTTTTCAGTTCTCGGCGCCAGTGGCCATCTATATAGAGCATGGCAAAATCAGGGGCATCGTCTATAAAACCGCTATTGAGCAGGCGGCATCAGACCTCGATCATCTGAAAGAAGAACATGCTGACCTGCCAGTTGAGCAGCTGGGCGATCTTGACCAGCTGCTTGAAATTCATCAGAAACAGGCCATACAAGAAG
>CAZHLC010000037.1:0-12298 GCA_964532545.1 uncultured Leptospiraceae bacterium
TGGCCCGTGAAATTTGTTCCCCCCGCCCCCGAGGGGGTGTTTGATGGGCTGCTGTTGAGTATTCACTGGCTCAACGATGGGGGGTTCAATGCCTTTCCCAGTCTTCATGTGGCCATTGCCACTGTATGCTGTGCCAGTCTGTTAAAGGTGAATCGAATCATCAGCTGGGCAGCGCTGGCCCTGTGGCTGGCCATATTTCTCAGTACCCTGATGCTCAAACGCCATTATCTGCTTGATAGTCTGGCAGGTTTTGTTCTGGGTGGGGGCATGCATATGCTGGTGGTTGAACCCCTGTTCAGAAAGAAGGGTATTCAGTGGCGCTTCTGAGATGGCCGGTAACCATTTATCGTCTGCTGGTGATCATTGTAGTCTCGCTACTGATGATTGTGGTATCTTCGTTTTTCTTCTTGTTGGGCAAATCAGTTGATTGGGGCCACCACAACTTGCGCCGCATCTGGAGCGGTTTGATCTTAAAACTCTGTTTTATACGGGCTGAGGTTTGCGCCATGCAGCGCCTGCCAGAAAATATGGTTTGTATTTTTTTATCAAACCATAAAAGCGAATATGACTGGTATATGTTTACTCATTTTGTGCCCTTTAACTGGCGGGCGGTTATTCGAGCTGATTTACGCAATTATTCTTTTGCCGGCCCCATGGCGGCCCGCCTCGAGCAGGTTTTTTTAACACCAGGGGGTGGGGCGACCCATATGCTTGAGCAGGTTGAACCACATATTAAGAAAGGGTGTTCAATTTTGATGTACCCAGAGGGGCGGCGTACCCGGGGGCCGGTGCTTGATGAGTTCAGGCCGGGGTCTTTTGTGATGGCCATACATTTTGGGCTGCCCGTTGTGCCGGTTGCCATCGTCGAAGAAAGATGGGCCAAAAAGCCCGGCCTGTTTGGGCGCAAATTTGGTCACTGGCCAGGTCGTATAAAAATACTTGCTGGTTCGGCTATCTATGGTGACTCATCACTGCCCCATGAGCAGGCCGTAAGTGATTTGCAGAGCCGAGCCCAGCAGGCTATGCGGCAGCTGATCACCAATGCATTTTAAAATGAGATTCGTATTGCGCTATAAATGGTTACTCACTGTAGTCTTAGTGAGTCTTTTGGCAGTCCAGTGTACCAAGGGTATACAGAAGTTTGCCTATAATACACTGATGCCGCGCATGGTGCTCTCACGCATCGATGACTTTTTCGATTTGAACTCTAAACAAAGTGACTTTCTCAGAAAACGTATTCGGTCGCACCATCGCTGGCATCGCAGAACCCAGCTAAAACTTTATGCCAGCGATTTGCGCTCATTAAAAAAACGTTTCAGCCGCCGTTTTAAGGCGGCTGATTTTAACTGGCTGCGTAAGCGATTGATCAAGCACCGCACGGCTCTGTACAACCGCATTCTGCCCGATATGGCAAAGTTTTTGAGCACGATTAATAAAGAACAGATTGATCATTTCGAAGAAGAAGTGAAAGACTATAACAAAGATCTTGAAAAAGAACTGCGCAAACCCAGAAAGAAGCGCCATCGCAAACAGTTAAACCGCTTGATTGATAATATCGAAGACATGACAGATGATTTAACTGACGGGCAGAAGGGCCGCATTCGTAACGCATACTACCGTATGCCCGATACCGCCGGTGCCTGGTTGGCTTATCGCAAAGAACAGCAGAAAAGTTTTATCACCTTTATGCGCACCGGCCCCACAGAGAAGCAGATCTATAAAGACCTGCGCGCCAGGCTGGTTTTTCAAGAAGACAACATGCCGAAAAAATATAAACGGCGTTTCACCCGCAATATGGAAATCATTCAGACTCTGGTAATGAAAATTGACTCAATGCTGACAGCAGAGCAGCGTCAGAATGCGCTCAAGCGTATCGATGAATATCTTTTACTGGTCTCAGAGCTGGCTGCCCGCAAGTAGATCAAAGACTAAAGTCTGCGCGCTTTCTCTCAATTGAGACGCCCACTGATTTTGAAAAGCGCAGAGCCCCTGGCTTTTCAACCGAGACTTCACCGCCGTAGCCCCGGGTTGCTACAACGCTATTTTGGCAATCTCGGTGGCCAGATGTTCGACGGTGTAACGTTTCACCTCTTCAATATGTTTGATGATGGCCTTGGTGACCGTCTTGTAATTCACCGTACGTTCAATATCATCTGATGCGCCCGCCTGCTTCAGGTCGGTGTAGATGTCGAGGTTCACCATAATGTCTTGTTTTTTTCCTGCTCTCACGCGTTGATGCCGACATAGCCCCGTACCTGCAGTTCTCGAATATTCACACAATCGCGCATTTAACGAGCTTAAACAATGTGCTGGCCGCAATCAATATGAATGATTTCACCATTAACATAATTGCGTTCGGCCACCAGCATCAGCAGGGCCCGGTTTACGTCTTCTACAGCACCCCATTTCTTTTGCGGTATCTGCTGTAACCTTGCAGTATCAGGCTCTTGATTTTCGGGAGGAAGTATGGCCCCCAGAGCAAGGGCCATGCTGCGACCAACGCGCCGGGCCCCACCGGTGATCAGAGCTCTTTTGCCTTTTAGAAAAAGGTCAGGGTACATGGTTTTTTAAATTCGTATCGCGCGATGCCAGGGCGGGTCTGTCTAAAATTGACATTAGAGCAAACTTGCCCAGGCTGGTGTGGCTGCATTTACCTTCGAGCAGTTCGACCATGGCCCGCTTCTTCTTTTTTACCGCAGCCAATTCAGTAGAGTTTATTACGGCCCAGATATACTTAGACTGTTTGAGTCTGGTTGTGTCATAGGGCATGTTTTTACCCCGGCCGCTCCCATGGTCGGTGGTAATAATCAGGGTAGTCTTGGCAGCAAACTGCTTTTGACTCTGTAGAACTTTGTAGATGTTTTTAATAAACTTATCTTGGGCTTTGATAGCCTTAAGATATTTTTTGTATTTTTTCTTGTGAGCCCATTCGTCACTGTCATTAAAGGCCACAAACATGTAGCGCACTTTGGGGTTAATCTTCAGATACTGCACCACAGCCTTGTACAGGTCTTTATCGTAGCCAGCTGCACCCCAGGGCGGCTTTTTATCACCTTTTTTATACCCTGTGTAAACCTTAAAGGGGCGGTATTTGTTCTGACTGGCCACTGCCTTAATATGCTTCCAGCTGGTGAAGAGTGCAATTTCATGGGGGTGCACCCCCTGGTTGAGCAGTATGTCAAAGACTGTGGGGTAACGGGGTTCACCTCTGAAGCGGTTTGTGAATACATTGCTTTGCCGGCGGGCGCTGAGCATATCAGCATAGGCCGGCAATGAGATGCCTTGCTTGTTATCGATATAACAGCGGGGTTCTTTTTTTACAAAGCGGTTACCTATAATTACAGAACCTGGTTTTTTTGCCAGTGTCTTCCATACAAAGGGCATAAGTTTCTTACGCGATTTGACCTGGCGTTTGGGTACGCGCTTCTTAAGCTTACGTTTGTACTTGCGGTATTTTTTGCGGCTTCGTTTGTATTTTTTGACGTTGTATTTATATTTGCCAAGAAAAACTTCTTCGGTGCGTACCCCATCTAGAACGATGAAAACCACCCGACTGTCGCCGGTTGATTCTTTTGTTTTTTCGGGGGGGGCCTTGACATTTTTCGAGCAGCTGCTCGCCAGAAAACCAAGGGCCACACCGGCAATTAGAAGCTGAATACGCACCTATTACAATATATCGGTTTTGCCTGCGCCTGGCAATAAGGGTTTTCTGTAGCAGTTGACAGAGGGGCATCTGGCTGCACCATCGCCCATATGAGCATCAAATCACGGGTTAATGATGGCATTCTTATTGTTCAAGTGAACAAAGAGATCAATATTCAAACCTCGCAAGATCTGAGAAAAAGCCTGCAAAAGCTGGTCAGCGCAGAACAGAACCGGGTGATTGTTGATCTGAAAAATTGCGATTTTATTGATTCATCAGGTATTGGTGGCCTGTTGTCTGTGCAGAATCTATTGAAAAACATTGATGGTCGACTGGTGCTCTGCTCTCTACAGCCCCGGGCTATGCGGGTTATTCAGTTAACAGACCTTGAAGAAATACTAGAGATCACCAGTGATGTTGAACAGGCCAGGCAGAGAATGCTTGGTTGATTATGTCGCTTTTTTTCTTTTAGACAAAAAAATCCATAAGAATTGACAGGGTTTAGCGTCTATAATTTAATTGCTTATGCTATTCTCTAGATTCGTTGTTGGCCTGTTGGCCCTTACCCTGTTATTACCTTCAGCCTCTGCTGAAACCGTTTTAGAACTTGAAATAGATCTCAATGAAAAAACAACCAAGGCACGTTCAGCCAACTCTGCTGGTGTGAAAGTCTACCGCCAGCGGTTTCGAGGGCGCAGTGCCCGCAAAAAACGGGCCCAGAATCTGCCCGAGCTCACCGAGAACCATCTTGTTATTAAAGCTGTTGATAAAAACGGCAAGGTTTTAGAAAAACGTTACCAGTACGACCCCAGCCGTGTGCGGGTCGATGGCCATATTTACGGCGATGACTCGGGGCGTAAGACCGAGACTGTTAACGTTGATGCATCACTGTTTCTGCAGATGCCCGAAGCACGTGGTATGACAGAGTTACATATATTCCGACCACGGTGGAATGGTAAGGCCTTTGACTTTGACCTTGTGCGCAAGATAAAGATTCCCCGAAAGAAGGCCAGCGCCCGCTCACGCAGTCGTGGTCTTCGTTCAGTCTGCCGCAGTGTAGGTGCCAAGATGAAAGTATTAAAGAAAACCGGTGACCCTTCACGCAAGGTCGACCTTGTTATGATTGGCGATGGTTATACCCGGGCCGAGCAGGGTAAGTGGCGTAAAGATGCTGATAATGCCTTCAAAAAAATGTTTCAAGAAGAACCCTTCAAGTCATATAAAAACTATTTTAATGTTTATCGGGTTGATGTAATCAGCCAGCAATCTGGCGCCGGCCAGAGCAGCGCCTTCAGCAAACGTAATGCTCTGGGTTCTTATTTTAATTGCAACCGTATTCAACGCCTTCTTTGTATTCATAACGCGACGGCCCAGCGCATCATCGACTCGGTGCTTAATCGTAACCAACAAGATATCAAACTGGTTTTTGTGAATGATAAACAATACGGCGGTGCCGGTGGTGAATTCGCCACAGCCAGCGTACCTGGCGCACCCCTGGCGGTAGTGCTGCATGAGATTGGTCATTCTTTTGCGGGCCTGGCTGATGAGTATGAAGCGAATGGCTACCCCTGTAATACCAATGTCGAGCCCCGGGCCCCCAATGTATCTATTGAGTCAAACTTCAGCCGGGTCAAGTGGCGAAATATTCCCGGTACGGGTATTTTTGAGGGTGGCAAATACTGTAAAAAGGGTATCTATCGCCCTTACAAAAATTCGCGTATGCGCTCAAACAGTGCCCCCTGGGGTAAGCTACACCTGCTGGCCTTCTCGCAGAAAATAGAAAGCATGGCCGATGGTAACGTGGCCACTACCAATGATACCGTTACGCCCAATATCACCATTAATACCAATGATCTGCCTGATGTAGTTATTCCCAATAATGATAACAACAATACCAATAACACTACCACGACTACGACCACAACGACCACCAATGTGAATGCCATTAATACCGGTAATCTCATTGGCCAGATTGGTGGCCAACAAATGAAACAGGGTAACTATGTACTGGCCCGCTGGCCCAAAGACAAATTGTGGTATGTAGGCAAAGTCGGCTCGGTTAAAAAGGGTCGCTTTCAGGTAAAATGGCTCGATGGTTCAAGACCAACTTATCTTTCACAATCGATGGTTACAAAGTTAAGGTGGAAAGTAGGCAGCCGAATTCAATGCCGCTGGTCGCGAAATAATAACTTCTATGCTGGTCGGGTAACAACGATCGGCAATAATAAACTGACCATCGCATGGGATGACGGCGATAGCCCCGAAAGCAAAACTTTTGATAAGTGCCGATCTACCCGGCCTTGATTGGTATTTGTTTGTGACATAGACCAGGTTCAAGAAAGAGAATATCATTCAGGCTGGTTCTGCAGTCTCTCACGGTATTGACTGGGTGAAATACCATTGAGGCGTTGAAAGGCTCGGTTAAAGGTGCGCAGGCTTTCAAAACCAACAGAATAAGCGACTTCTAAGATGGTCGCATCAGTGTTTTTCAGTGACTTCATAGCCTTGCGAACTCTTAGGCTGTTAATATAATCACCCAGCTTCATACCGGTGATTGATTTAAAGGCCCGCCCCAGGCGCGATGTACTCAGGTCAACCTGAGTGGCCAGTGTTTCGCGGTCGATTTCTTTATCAAAGTTTGCCTCAAGGTAGCTGATGGTTTGAGCAACCTTTTGGCGTGATGATTGGTTCACAGCATCATCTTGTTCAATAGAAGCTCGCCTTGCCGCATTTATCAACCAATCAATAGAATCACTCAGGTGCTCAAGCTCATTAGCTGATTCGGGCTGTGCGGGTAAATTTGCCTTCTTAAGGGCCGAGTGTACATCAGATTGAATTTTTCTGAGAGGGCTCAATAGAATGGTAAAATACACATAGGGCAGAAAAACCGAAACTACCAGTATCAAGACAACGGTAACAATAAGAATATTGAATGCCTGTTCATGTACAATGTTGCGCCACTCAAAATAATCGAAGCCTACGGCAAGGCGCTTTTTTTTGATTTGAACATGAAACTGGTAGAAGTTCTCGTCACTGAACCTTGTGAAATAGCGCCTATTAAGACTCGCATTAGGCAAAGTATGGTGGTTTGAATTCAACGTACCATGTATTTCTTTGAACGATACAAGACCTGGCCAGAGTCTCATTGAGGGTTCTAGCTTAGGTACCTTTTTCTTCTTGTATAGTACCCTCACCACACCATTCGAGTTGTACTCTAAAACATACTCAATATTTTCGAATTCGCTTGCGCGATCTTCGATCGCATCGCCAAGGGCGAGAATCTTATTCACCTTCGAATCATCGTATGCCCGCCTGCTATTATTGATTGACAGATTGGCAAATAAAAAGGCGGCGATAAACAGGGTAGTAAGGGGCACGCCGACAAGTTTGAAGATTGTGGGCAGCGAACGGTCTGAATGATAAATGAAAATTAGAAAATAGCAAGCGTAGATAAAAAGGTTGGTAAAGGGCACACTGAAAGAGATCACCTCATAAGAAATCAGACGAAAATAGTTATAGAGCGCAAAAGACCCTGTATTGAGAACCTCTAGAAAAACCATCAGGGCGAAATTGCGGGCAACTCTGCTTTCGCGGTTAGTGGGCCTGAAGATTGCCCGCAATCGGTTTTCAGCTGGGTTATTAACTGTATTCAATGCTTGCCGAAAAAAGACAATCACTATCCAGAAAAAGCACGATGTGAAAAAAAGTGGCAGAATCATGGCCGAGTATACAGGCCCATACGCCAGTTCGGTCTGTACAATTACCGCCTTCGAGCTGAAGTAGAAGTACTCGATTATTCCCGATATTGCGACCGCGGTCGATAGGTAAAATGCGACCAAGCTTTCACGTGCAAAGTTTTTTTGCGGGAAATGATAAGCAAATTGAATAAAGGCGACCATGCCAAAGGCCGCAATTGCATTACCCTTATAACCATGATGGCCAATGGGAATCGTGAACGACTTTGCCAGCAAATCGCCAAGATGAAAAACTATTGCAAAGCAGAAATAGGCAATAAGATAACGCTTGCTTATGGCCTTTGTCTTTCCCAGAAGCAAGAAAATCACAATGGCCCCCAATGAGAGAATGGTGAAACCATGATTTAGTGCTTCTTGAGAGAATAGAAAAACTGAATGATTATGCATTTTCTCGACTGATAACAGTGCCCTTTATCTTTTACGCCGAGGCAAACTCTTTTACTGAATACTACAAAAAAAGCGGTCAAAACTCGCCGCGTGTCTTTATGACCAGAAAATTTTTTCATTCAGAAATACATTATTGGGGTGTTTTTCAACCAAACTAAAAAAAAGCGCCTGAAGTTGGTGTTGCCGCTGGGCCTTGCATTTTTGCTGGGGTCTTGTGCTAACCTGGCAGACGCTCTTGGCACTGATGCTACCGGATTGGGCACCGTAAAAGATGCCAATGGTATTAAGTTGGGGGCTGCCCAGCAGGTCGCTGTCGATACAATAAGCGTGCTTAATGAAGAGGGCTATCTTTATGAAATTGGGTGGAATGGCTCTATCAATACATTCATGTACTTTATTGCCAATGATTGCACAGGCCAGGGCATTCTAAGCACTAATAATGCTAACAATGCACGTTCAGCCTATGAGGTTACTGGTACAACGTACCTTGCCGATAACATCGTCAATGGCCTGCCAACTATTCAAGCGGGTTTGAGTGCTGCCTCTTTCTGGAATAATTCACAGAATAACTGCATTGTGGGCCCACAGACAATTAGCGGTTTTACCGTTTCAGAGATAACAAGGGCATCGGTGGGTATACCTGATTCAATAACCGGGCCGTTAACGGTTGAATAAATGCGCATATTCATTCTGTTTTGCCTTGCCCTGGCATTTGAGCCAGTTCTTTTTGCTCAACAGAAAAATGATTTAGCCCGGGTGGCGATTCTTAAGTTCGTAAATGAATCAAAGAATTCGAGTTATTCATGGGCCGAGACAAGTCTGCCCAGAGCAATTGAAAAGTCAATGAGGGCTCGGTTCGATTACTTGCAAATTGATTCACGGCGGGTGAGCGAGGCCGTTGATGCTGTCACGGGTGTTAGGTTTGCTACATCTTATTCAGTTGGTGATATTGATACAATCGCAAAGAAGCTCAATGCCGATATTATAATATATGGCGGTTTTAAAAGCTTACACCAGAACAGAAATGTGGGTCAACTGGTCATTAATGCGGTTGTCTATGACGCAATTGCTAAGAAGCAAATCGGTACCACAACCGAAAGAAGCCCTATAGAAAAGAGACTATTTACTGAAATCAATAGAATATCTGAACAGATTGTAAAGATCATCTATCGTTTCGCTACGCGCGCCGATAGGCAGGCCATCAATGCCAGGAAAATTGCCTTACAAAAGGGTAACAGCTGGTTTAAACGGGCTTTTATCGGAGAGCAGACATATAGCGCCTACCTTGGCTCTCAAATGACAAGCGGCAGCGGTGACCGGCTCTTAGCTCATGGCCCGGCCATAAAAACCAGTGCAAGCAGTGCTCTTTTTTACTCATGGTTGCAACCAATGGTCAACGCGGGGTTTGCCTTTAATTCGGCAGATGAAAAGGCTCTGAGCTCTTATATGCTTTCCTGGTATTTGCATACAGGTATTAGCTACCATTGGGGTCTACCCTGGTTCAAGCTAACCATGCAACCCTTCATTCTAGGTGGTATCACTGGTGGCTACATTAAAAACTTCAATAACAGGGTTTTTGCTACATCGTCAGTCGAATTAGGGGTTATGCTTCATTACTATTTTCGCCCTGATATGGCTGTATCTATTTCAAATAGCACAGTTTTCTATAACGATCAAAGTCGGCCGCTGCTTTTTGATATGGTTTTCGTCGGCCTTTCAATCAGGCGATAGACACCAAATTCAGGTAAGACAGATATCTTTACTGGTCAAAAAGTGACATGTATAAAACTGGCCAGCTATTGATGGTTTCTTTACGTAGTTTGATGTACCAAGGAGAGAGCAAAGGGCGAATTTTCATGAACCATAGTCTTGAGTCATTGCAATTTGAAATTAGCGAATTGAAGCAGAGTTTTCATTCTTCACAGCAAAATCTCAATACTCTTCAGCAGGTTTTCAGCGCTTTAGAGCAAGATTATGATGATTTGAATCATAGCCTGGGGGTGCTAAAAACCCGTTTGAAGCAGCAAGAACGTATCAAAAGGTTTCTCTGGGTCGCCATACTGATTCTAGGCACTGGCATTCCTGTTTTTGCTGCCTCTATTACTGGCAATTTTGCCATCGGTAGCAATACTGCACCAGCTGACACCCTTGATGTTTATGGCGATATGCGTCTTCGGGGCACCGGTGGTAATGCTTTTATTAAAGATGCAGGGGGCACCAGCCGCATAAATATTGTCAATGGGGGCAATCTTCAATTGCGAAGCAGCACAGGGGCCAATGCCCTGCAGGTATCATCGACTGGTGCTATTAATACTCCCAATTCTTTCAGCGCCACAGGCTCAATAACAGGCAATGCCATTTCAAGTTCGGGCACGATTGCGGCTGTAGGCACAGTTTCGGCGAGCGGGGGAAATTCTAACAATTGGAATGCTGCCTTTGGGTGGGGCAATCACGCGGCCCAGACTTACCCCACTGTCACCAACGGAAACTCGCGTATAGTTTATGGAACAGTTGGCGTCAGTGGTAGCTTCTCGGGCAGTGGTTTTACTATTACAAAACTCAGTGTCGGGGGTTATCGTATCAACTTTACTACTTCTTTTACGAATACGCCTATTGTAATGAACACAATCAACATTAACCAACCAAGAATTTGTAAAAATTACAGTTTTGCCAATTCTGTAAGTCAAGTTGTCGTCGAATGCCGCAACAGCACCAATGGCGTATTGACAGATACCAGTTTTCATTTTATTGCAATAGGCGGGCGATAGCCCTGAACCCAAGTGCCGGTCTACCCGGCCGCAGGTCAGCGCGGCTGCAGTAGCCCGAAAACTGCCCCGGTGGGGTCTTGCAGAATAGCGAAGATACCTGCACTGATCATGGTGGGCTCAACCAACACCCGTGCATCACGCTCGACGGCCCGGGCTAGTGTCTGTTGAATATCAGCTGTGGCATGATAGTTAACCCACATCGATGGCTGGCCTTTTTTCTGTTGCACGACCCCGGCCAGATCATTGCCGCCTGCCGTTAGAATAGTATATTCACCATCGCCCATGGGTAATTGTTTACTTTCAAGGCCCAGCACATCACAGTAAAAACTGGTGGCAAAAGCTACATCGGTGGTGTTCAGTTCGCTGAACACAATCGAACCTGCTGCCGGCTTTTTTACTTTGCGGGGTTTGCTTTGTTTCTCTGATGTTTTCTTCTTCTTAGCTGTGGCCATATGTACTCTCTTCTTTGCTATTGCGAACTCTGGGCAAGCTTTTCATAATATTGAACGTGGGCACAGCCCGTGCCCAGTTTGCAGGCCCTTTTGAAGTAAGTAAGCGCCTGCTTCAAATCTTTATTAACACCCTTGCCATGCACATAGGCAAAGCCTATGTCTACACAGCTGTTCGCGTATTCTTTTTCACAGGCACTCAGGGCCAGTTGGTTCGCACCGCTCTGGTCTTCTCTGGCCACAAGGCGAGATAGATACCAGCAGCCATTCTGGGTGCCGGCGTCGCAGGCCTTCTTAAAGTAAACCCGGGCTTGATTAAGGTCTTTGGGTAAGTCTTTGCGGCCGTATTTTAAGGCAATACCATAGTTGACGCAGGCGCGGTAATCATTGGCTTCGCATTTTTCTTTAAAGCTGGCAGGCTTTTTTTCTTCAGACAGTTGGCTCTGCATTCGCTCAAGGTCTTCTTTGGTCACGCTACGGTGTTTCTTTTTGCCGCAACTGATGGTTGTAAAAGCTATTGCTGTAATGAGTAATAGAATAACCTGCTTCATAATTCTCTCTGTACCCTGTTATGCTGTTGTCAATTAAATCTTGGGCGGTAAAAATAGACGGTAAATGCCGTACCTGATTGAAAACGAAACCAGCGCAATGGCCTCTAAAGAAAGCCAAAATCAGGGCCAGGGGCCCAGAAAGTCAAGCATTGAACAGTTGCTATCGAGCATATAGTTTAAAACCAGGGCAACAATGACTTGCCCACCGCAAAGGCGTAGAGCAGAGACTGGGGTCTGAGGCGCTGCCCCAGCCCCCAGAATAAGTATATGCAACTGATCACCAGCCATGAGCGAAAGATAAAAAAAGTAAATACTGAACATAGGAAAATCAAACGGCACATCGGGAGTAATGACCCGCTGAAAGGTGCCCGCCAGTACCCAGAAAAAAGATAACTCAACGATAAATTGGCGCTGGGTTAACAGGGCTAGAATGGCAAAGGCAGTGGCCCAGTCACAGAACTGCATAGGCAAATCATAGCGCGCCTACCAGTGACCAGCGTAGATTCGGTAATGCCAAGACTACCAGCAAAACCACCGGAACAATCATGGCCAGCAGATGTGATATGCTCCAGGGGTGAAATTTTGCCATGATGATTGTGGTCAGCAATCACACACTGAATTTGAAATTCAGACCTTTTTTTCAGAAAAAGTTAATGACAATGCGACATAATAATATACCCTTGGAATTACCGTGAATGCGCAAGATGTAAAGTATCTATTGCAGTGCATCAAGAAAGACAATCAT
>CAZHLC010000038.1:0-12279 GCA_964532545.1 uncultured Leptospiraceae bacterium
TGGGCGCAGACTTCAAGCATGCTTGACGCAAATAGATTAGAGAAAATATTACAAACCTTTCAAGAGATTGACCGGCGACTTGCTGATCCGGCGGTGACATCAGATTCTGGCAAAGTAACCGAACTCTCGCAAGAGCGGGCCCGCCTTGAACCCCTCGTTGAAAAAATCAAAGAATGGCAATCTACCAAAACCCAGCTGGCCGACGTAAGCGAACAACTCTCGCAAGAAACTGACAACGAATTTAAAGCCGTTCTACAAGAAGAAAAGGGCAAACTTGAGACAGCACTCGAAAATCTCGAACCTGAACTCAAGGTAATGCTGCTGCCCAAAGACCCCAATTCAGGCAAAAATATCTTCGTAGAGATTCGCGCCGGAACAGGTGGCGATGAAGCAGCCCTGTTTGCCCGTGACCTGTTTCGCATGTATACCCGCTATCTTGAAAAAAGGTCAATCAAAGTAGAAATGATCAGATCAGCAGAAATTGGTCTCAACGGCTTCAAAGAAGTCATATTTCTGGCAAAGGGCGATGCGGCCTACGACCTTCTGCACCTTGAGGCCGGTGCCCACCGGGTGCAGCGTATTCCTGAAACTGAATCTGGTGGTCGCCTGCATACCTCTGCCTGCACTGTTGCAGTGATTCCTGAAGCTGAAGAACACGAAATTGAAATCAATCAATCAGAGTTGCGCATCGATGTATACCGCTCATCAGGGCCCGGTGGCCAGTCAGTAAACACGACTGATTCAGCTGTGCGTATTACCCACGTACCTACCGGCATTGTAGTCAGCTGTCAAGATGAGAAGTCGCAGCATAAAAACCGGGCCAAGGCCATGACCGTATTGCGCGCCCGCCTTGCTGAAAAGCAGCAGCAAGAAAACCAGCAGAAGGCCGCAGCCGAAAAAAAAGCACAAATTGGTTCAGGCGACCGCTCAGAGAAAATTCGTACGTATAACTTTCCCCAGAACCGGGTTACCGATCATCGTATAAATTTTACCAGCCACAGTCTCGATAAAATCATCGAGGGCGATCTCGACGAACTGCTTGAAGCCCTGCTGAGGGCTGAAAAAGAGAAACAGCTCGAACTCTCACAGCAGATTTGATGCTTTTCAAAGACGGCAAAGTAAATACCAACGATCGTACCAACCTTTTTCTATTCATCATCGTGCTCACCCTTGTGGGCCTGGGGCTGAATATTCTATTGGCCTCATCTTCATTTCTTGCCAAAAAAGCCCACGGCGATGCTTACTTCTTTCTAAAAAAGCAGTCTCTCTTCGCCCTGCTGGGCGTGGGCCTCTTTATTACCCTGTCACAACTCAACTTTCGTATTTGGCAAAAGCTCAGCTGGCCGCTTTATGTGACCTCAATTATACTCTTGTTGCTGGTTTTCGTACCCGGCCTGGGCAAACGGGCCGGGGGCGCCACCCGCTGGATTCAGGTTGCCGGCTTATCGATTCAGCCATCAGACCTGGCTAAGTTCGCTACCATGCTGGTAATGGCCCGACTGCTTTCAAAAAGCGAAGAGATCCGCTGGGGCTCGATCATAGTTATGCTCTTTATCATTCTGACGCCGGTTGGGTTGATCGGCATCGAACCCGATTTTGGTACAGCGCTGCATTTGATTTTCGCAGTGGTGATGGTTTTATTTGTTACCGGCTTTCCTTTAAGGCTTCTAGGGCTGGCAGTAGTGCTTTCTATTCCTGTAATTTACAAGAGTATCATTAATGTACCCTACAGATGGGAAAGAGTGAAGGCATTTCTCGACCCAGTCACCTATCGTTTTGAAGGCGCCTACCAATTGGTCGCATCATTTAAAGCCTTTAACGCCGGTGGTTTGGCTGGCAAAGGCTTTGGCGAAGGTTTACGGCGGCATAACCTACAGGCGAGGCACACCGATTTTATACTGGCTGTGGTAGCTGAAGACCTCGGGCTTTTTGGGGTCGCCCTACTTCTGTTGTTACTATTCGGTCTATCAATCTATGCCATATTTCTGCTATCTAAGGTTCAAGACCAGTTTGGCAGGCTGCTTGGGTTCGGAATCGTTTTTCTATTCATCACCCAGGTTACCATGAATGTTGCCGTTACAATGGGCCTGATTCCTACCACGGGTATCAATTTACCCCTGATAAGCAATGGCGGAACTTCGCTGGTGACCTATCTGGCCATGCTGGGAATCTTATTAAGCATTACCCGCGAATCGACCTAACCAGAGTCTGCCCTGATCAGCGTCAGGCTAATGCCAACTACACGATTGTTGGCAAACTTGAGGCTGCGATAGCTTGAAAACCTGCTCTTGAAGGCATCAGCTCTTTCAGTCAACATTGCCTCAATAACCTGCAGCATTCTTTCAATCGCTTTTGAGACAAGAAAACTTACACTTGTTTTAGCAGTAAGCCTCATCGCCTGAACATAGTTATGCTCTTTCTCTGTCAGTCTGAAATAGAGTTTGATTCTGCATCTCTTCTGGTTATACGCAACGGTTCCCTGTTTATGAATTCTAGTGGTTTTTTTCAGCAAATACCGTTTCAGGCAGGCTAAAGCAATGGTTTGTTTAGTTCGCCGGCACCTCTTTGAAGCCCGTTCTAGCCTCTCATGCAGGCTTGTGGGTAAACTAATACTTGTTCTTGTCATAGTTATGCTCCTTTTACTGGGTAATACCCCCTGAGCCGTTTTTTTTCCCAGAATTTGGGCACTTTTTTTATTTACGTAATTATCTGCACTGGGCCAATGCACTATGAGGGTAACTGTTGTAGGGGCCGGGTCTTTCGGTACATCTTTAGCCAAGGTTCTGGCTGAGAATAATCATGAAGTATTGTTATGGAGTCATTCAGAAGACACCGTAGAAGCTATTCGCACCAAGGGCGAAAACAGTATTTATCTGCCGGGTGTGAGACTACCCACGAACATATCGGTAACCCATGATATGCAGCAGGCCATGGCCGGCAGTGAAATGGTGCTCTCTGTAGTGCCCACCCAGGCTACCAGAGAGGTCTGGGTTAAGGCCAAAGAGTTTTTACCCGCGGGTATTCCCGTGGTTGTGGGCTCGAAGGGGGTCGAAAAAAAGACTCACAAGCTGGTCTGTGACATCTTTGTAGATGTACTGGGCGAAGAGAACAAGAAGAACTTATTCTTTTTGTCAGGCCCGTCGTTTGCCAAAGAGATTGCGGCTCAGATTCCTACCGCGATCACAATCGCTGGTTACAGCAAAGATCGAACTCCTGATATTCAAAAGATATTTCATAATCATTATTTTCGCGTTTATGGCACCTCAGATGTAATCGGTGTTGAACTTGGTGGTGCTTTAAAAAACGTAATGGCCATCGCCACCGGAATTTCTGACGGCCTTGGCATGGGCCATAACTCGAGGGCTGCCATCATAACAAGAGGGCTTGCTGAAATAGCCCGCCTTGGTACAAACATGGGTGCTGACCCGCTTACCTTTATGGGCCTTGCGGGCATGGGTGACCTTGTGCTCACCTGTACTGGTGACCTTTCACGCAACCGCACAGTGGGGCTGCGCCTTGGTGAAGGCATGACCCTGAATGAAATCATGTCGAACATGCGTATGGTGGCCGAAGGGGTACCTACAACAGAGAGTGCCTATGAGCTGTCTAAAGAGCGAGAGGTTTCAATGCCCATCACTGAGGCAATCTATCATATTCTCTATGAAAACGAATCGCCCCGCGAAGCCATTACCAGGCTTATGGGGCGAAGTATCAAGTTTGAAACAGATTGACTTCTAATCGTCGCCGCCGCCAAGAAGACCAGCGCGCATTAGAAAATAGAGTAATTGCAGAACAGCCATAACCAGGGCGGCAACATAGGTAAGGGCTGCCGCATTTAAAACCGCAGCTACTGGCTTGCGCTCGTTGGCTGCAATTACCCCGGTGTTAAAAAGCATATCTTTGGCACGATTCGAAGCATTAATCTCAACCGGCAGTGTAACCAGTTGAAACAGTACAACCGCGGCAAACATGGCAATGCCTGCATAGATCAGGCCTGTCATCTGCAGAAACATACCACCGATAAGCAGAGGCCAACTCAGCATACTGCCAATTTTTACCACAGGAACCAGTTTGCTGCGGGCCATCAACATGGGGTAAGACACCTTATCTTGTATGGCATGGCCTGCTTCGTGGGCCCCTACCCCGACAGCTGATATAGAAGTCAGGTCATAAACTTCGGGTGATAGACGCAGCACTTTTGCAGCAGGGTCATAGTGGTCGCTGAGATACCCATCAATACGTTCAATGCGCACATTGGTTACCCCACCAGCCCGCATCACCTCAGCAGCCGCCTGGGCCCCCGTCATACCACTCTTGGTAGCAAACTTTGAATATTTGTTAAAAGTCGATTTTACCTTGAATGAGGCATACAGCGATAGCAAGATCGCCGGCCCCACATAAATGAAATATACAGGGTCAAAAATCATGATTGTTCCTTCTTTACGTTTTCATATTGGCAAACGATCATATCGCCCAAATGATACTTCTTGGCTAACCAATCGGCAATTTTTTTCTTAAAACGATACAAACGTGAGGCATCAGCCTTACCGGTAAACCCTGAGCCATAGGTAAACGATTTGCTCAATTTCAGGCCTGCTGCTGCAAATAAATCTTTGAGCGACCTGAGGTTAAAATAATATATATGCTCGGGAACATTGAGAAAACGCCACTTGTCTTTGTAGCGCCTGGCAAAATAACCTGTATGGCAGGTTGAAATAATCAGGCGACCTTCTGGGGCCAGCAGAGTAGACATTTTTTCTATGAAATCTTTGGCATTGGCGAGATGTTCAATGGTCGCCCACAGGGCAATGAGCTGGTATTTTTTCTCGCCGTAATCAAGAGCCAGAAAATCACCCAGGGTTACATTGAGGCCCCGGCTCTGAGCAAATTCGGCCATACTGGGTGAGACTTCGACCCCCTCGGCCTGCCAGCCCTGATTCTGCATGTACTCAACGAAGTAGCCCCCCGCACAGCCTACTTCAAGCATGCTTCGTTCAAATAAGGTTTTCTGCCATTCAAAGAAACCCAGATCAGTCAGATTTTTTTGAAAGGTCGATTCTACGCTCTTGCGAATCTGCTCGCTTTTATAGTTATCGTAGCCCCGGTCAGTGCGCTTTTCAAAGTACTCTTTTTCGTAAAGCTGGTTGAGGGTTTCTTCAGAGGGAATGGGATCAATCTGCCACAGGCCACAGTTTTCGCACTCAAGCACACTGTAGCGGTCACCATTTGCAGCCAGCTTATAAAATAAGAAGCGGCCAGAGTGGCCGCAACTGTAACAACCAGGGGTTGCCAAGGTTGTGTTTATTTATCTTTGCCGAGAATGTGTACCACATTGGTAGTTGCTGAACCACCAATATTAAGAGTGGCAATGCGCTTCGCACCTTCAACGGTGTAATCGCCTGCTTTCTCGGTTAGAATCTTATAGGCATCAAGTAGCTGGCGAACGCCGGTGGCACCCACAGGGTGACCGGCACCGATCAAACCACCTGATGGATTAATCGGAGTCTTACCCTTGAAATCAATCACACCATCTTCGATGGCCTGCCATGCTTTGCCAGGGGCCGTGAGACCGAAATGTTCAATAGCAGCATATTCTGAAGTGGTGAAACAATCATGAGTTTCAATGGCGTCAATATCATCTACTCCCTTGATACCGGCACGTTTATAGGCATCATCAATGGCAGCCTTGGTATGAGGCAGAACCCATTCTTGCCCCTGTGATTCTGCGACCTTATCATCAAACAGAATAGGTGCAGTGCGATGGCCCCAACCCTGAATGTAGGGCATCTTATCAAGATCAAGATTATGTTTCTTTGCGTAGTCTTTGGCATATTTTTCTGAAGCCAGAAAAATAACCGCGGCACCGTCAGTAACCTGTGAGCAGTCGGTCAGTTTAATACGGCCACCAACCTGCATATTGTAGTCACCCTTGCTATTGGCATGCTTTTCATTCATGTACCAGTCGCGGGTCTGCGCGTCGGGGTTACGGCGGGCATTGTTATAGTTCACAGCCGAAATGTGCGCGAGATGTTCATCTTTGAGACCATAGCGCTCTTCGTATACATCGCCCAGGCGACCAAACAGTTTAGGAAAAGGGAACTCAACACCCTTGGCCTCTTTATCGTACCAGGCAGCTGTACCAAGGTAATCGCCACCAATCTTTGAGTTTACACTTTTCATAAACTCAACACCAACGATCATCTGCAGATCATAGATACCAGCTTCGATTTCGGTACGGGCTGCAAGGGTTGAAATAGCGCCTGAGGCACAGGCCGCTTCATGGCGGGCTGTAGGCAGGCCGCGAAAATCAGGATGATAATTCACAGCCATGGCACCCATGTGCCCCTGCATATTGTATAACTCGCCGGCAAAATTTCCGACGTGAATTGAATCAACGTCTTTCGGTTCAATTTGAACTTCGTTTATGGCGCCATCAATGGCTTCATTCATGATCGCCTGAATATGTTTGCCTTCTTTGGCCCAGTTGCGGGCAAAGTCGGTCTGGTAACCACCAAGTAGGTAAACTTTTTGAGACATGATATATTCCCCCTTATACTCTTTTACAGTATATCATCTGGCAATTAACGCCCACTTAAAAACTTTCGAAAATCGCGTACGCGGCAGATACGCTCTTCAGGTAACGAGGTCAGCTGCTTAGGTACGGGCAGCTTGGCTTTTTCAATCAGGGCTGCGGTCTTCTTAGGCCCGCCAAACAGGTCTACCCAGCCAGAAGGTGGCAACCATGAGAAGCCCGATGACATCACCCGGTCAATACCGTGAATGCTGTCAGCTTCTGGGGTTACTTCACCAACTCGGTGAAAGCTGTAAGAAACGTAGCCCAGAATAAAATGATGCACGATCTCGGCTTCTTCGCCGCTGGCATTGACCAGAATATCAATGGCCTGTGAATAAAGACCGTTGTGAATCTTATTCTTGATCTCTTCAACCCATGCAACTTTGTACTTTTCAGCCGGTTTGTGAGCGCCGCCCTTGATATCAAGAGCCAGCTTTTCTTTGTTCTCACCACGATTGAAAAAACCGCCTTTTTTGCCGCCTTTCCAGCCCAGCTGGCCACGATCGATCATGTCATACATGAATTGTGGCATTTTATAGGTATCATGACGCTCATCTTTTACCTTCTCATAAACGTTCTCAACAATTGCTTTGTGAACATCAAGCCCAACCAGGTCAATGGTTGCCAGGGGCGCCATAGCGCGGCCGGTGTAGCGGCCCAGAAGATAATCAATCTTTGCCGGGTCATACTTCTCGGCATACTGGGCGGCCTCGTTCAGCAGCTGAAAACCTATGCGATTGCCAGCAAATGCCGGTGTATTGTGCGTAACAATATTCACCCGCCGCAGCACTTTATCGCAGTATTCTGCTACGAAATCTTGTACTTCTTTGGTAGTCTTCGAGTGAAAAATAAGCTCATTAGCTGGCAGTTTAGCTGGTGGATTGTAAAAGTGAGTTCCCATAAAGTGAGAAGCAAAGTCATCACTCATACCATCTGCCATGGCCTCGATTGACAGGCCCGACGAAACTGTTGAAACAATGCTGCCCTTTTTGCGGGCCTTATCAAGGCGGGTGAAGTACTCTTTTTTAATATTCATATCTTCAGCCAGGCCTTCAAAGATCCAGTCGCAATCGGGAATCTCTTTCTCTAGATCATCATATGTTGCCGGTTTAATATATTCGCGTAAAACATCACTGCGTGCCTGGGCACAGGCCTTATCGATACCTGCCTGGGCTTTTTCCATACTTCGGGCGAAAAACACACATTGTACATCAGCCTGGGCAAAAATACCCCCTGACGTTGAACCCATATTTCCGCTGGCGCCTAGAACACCTACTTTCTTGATTTCTCTCATTGGTCTGCTCCTCAACATAACGCGTTGAAATTGATCAACGCATTTGGCGAAAAAGCCTTATTTCAGAAAAAACACAGAGCGACAAGAAATTTGCGGGCAAAAACCCGCCCCTAAATTGACTGCAGAGTAGAATAAGCCAGCTGCAGCTGCTGCCGCTGAAAATCTGTTAATTGCTGTTTACGCCGCTGCATAATACGCTGGGCATCTTGCAGAAACCGTTTGAATTCATAACTGGTGGGCTCAGCCCCACCCCAGAAAAAGGGTTGGTAATATTTCTGCTCAATGCGACCGTTATATAAGAGAGAACCCAGATCGATTATGGTTCCGGTATTTAACATAGTGCCAATGGCGGTTTTGACGTAATCGCCGATGATGCTGCCAAATTTTATCTCACCGCTGGCATAGTTATGCTGCCCAAACTGTAGTTTGATCTCACCATAGTTGTTTTTCAGGTCTGAAGTGGTGGTTATGGCCCCCAGATTAACCCAGTCGCCTACCAGGCTGTGACCAATAAAACCCTCGTGGTGTTTGTTGCTGAAATCACCAAAGATGCTGTCAGAAACCTCGCCGCCCAGGCGCACCTGGCGGCCCAAAATACAATTGCTGATGCTGGCCCGGTCGATTATGCAGCCGGGCCCCAGATAGGCCGGCCCCTTGATCAGGGTAAAGGGTGAAATCTGCACATTCTCATCGATGACCACTGGCCCATCGGTTGAATCAATATGGGCCAGCACAGCAATCTTACTTGAGGGGTGTACATAAAGTTTACGGCCCTTAAGGTCGCACCGGGCTTCACGCTCAAAATCATTTGATAGCAGTTCAAGATCGGTTTCGATGTTCTGGGGGATATTAGAAAGCAGCTCAGCCGGTTTGGTCTCTTGGCCAGGCTCTGCTTCGCTAACTTGCGAATCAATACCTATACTATTAAGAAAATCGGTGTAGAAATTCTCTGGGCGCTCTGGGTTAGCGGCGAATATGAGGTTTTCACTACGTTTAATAGCTCGCTCAAGAGGTGAGAAGACACCATCGCGCAGAGCAAAGCGGGGTTTCAAACGTAACAGGGGTAGTAACGTCGCCTGAAAATTGTCAGACAGGGCAGACATTTACAGAGGTACGATCAAGTCTCGCCAGTAGTTGATGTAATAGGCGGCCGGGTAGCCATGAATGTAGGCCAGGGTTAAACACATAACCAGCCCGCCACCCACGGGTATGGTAATATTGTCATCAACGATACCCTCGCCGCTGAATAGTTCAAAAATAAAAGCAGCCATGGCGCCGGCCATGATGACAATCATCGTATTGGGTAGCAGCCCCCCACTATCCCACAGAAAGAGGTCAGAAGCAGGTAAAATAGAGGGGAATAAACTGATCAGGGCCATAAATACCACACCCGAGAGAAAGGCCCCCAGAATGCCGGCAATCATACCCACCAGGCTTTTGCCGTTATAGAATCTTACCTGACCAAACTTGCCACCAAAGAAAGCGGCACTGGGGTCACCAAAATTCAGAAACAGAATAGAGATCACTGCAATATCTTTAGGAAAGAACCCAATCACAATGGCATTGGCGGCGATAAAGGGCAGCGAACCATGGGGGCGATCAAACTCTTTTTCTTTCAACAGTTTGCCCACAGTGTTGATAAACAACTGCTGCCACGATCTGAAATTAAAACGCATCACCTCAATCACAAGCATGAATAGAAAGAGACCCAGCAGAATATAGAAGGCAATTGAGCGGGTGTCGTCTTTAAACCAGAACAGACCCAGATAATCGAAAAGATCAAAGAGATAGATGGCGGGTATGATCAGACCAGTAAGATGAAAAACCTTACGTACAAAGTTAAATGATTCGCCGGTGTTCTCACGGCTATAAAGCTTTTTAGTGGCGCTCTGGGCGTTATCGGTCATTTTTCAGCTCAGTTCAGTCAGGGCAGTTTCACGCGAAGGCGAAACCTTGAATAATTCGGCAAAACCGGTCAAATCGATCACCTGTTTCACCCGGTCAGAGGGGTTTATGATTACCAATTTTTTTTCGCTCTTTGACATCATATCGGTAATCTCGAACAAGGTGCCTACACCTGTCGATGTAAGCATCGTCACTTCGTTCATATCGATGAGTAAATTATTGTCTTTAGCCGCCTCAACCAGTTCTGCCCTGATTGAAGGCGTATTTGAAGAATTTATTGAGCCTTTCAGCCTGAAAAAGATAGCTTGTTCAAGAATCTCTTTCTCAAAGGCAAATTCGGCGTCGTCACTTAACCCTGCTGCCATGCAAAGGCCTTATATCAAAGAATTTCTGAATTAGCAATAAGAAAATACAACCTATGAGCAAACAACTGAGTGAATTGAAAAACGAGAATTTCTGGCAACTGCAGCTGCAGATAGACAAAGATGAGGCCCCTGTGGTCGAAGAATTTTTTCTGCAAAGCGGGGCCATGGGCTATTTTGAGCTGCTCTATGAAGAGAATAAAACCAGAAATCTTGAAACAGACTCTACCACCCTGTTTTTCTTTTTTGCCAGTGATTTTCCGGTGCAGGCCTTTACCCCCATGGCCCTGACAACTCTGGGCATCGCAGACTATGACTTTTCAGTCGAAGAAATCAGCTACCAAGACTACGTAAGCCAGTTTGAAGAGACGTTTAAGGCCTTTGCCCTGACGAAGCAAACGTGGCTGGTTCCCCCCTGGAATATTAAAAGCCCAGAGATTCCCCCAGATGTAAAAAGACTTTTACTGCGCCCCGGCCTCGCCTTCGGTACAGGCCGCCATGCCACCTCTCAGCTAATGTTAGAGTATATAGAAGAAACCATGCCCGGTAAACAAACGGCCCTCGATCTGGGCACCGGTTCGGGCATTCTGGCCATTGCCTGTGCTCTTTACGGTGCTGAAAAGGTCTGGGCCTTTGATGTTGAATCTCTGGCCATTGATTCGACCCGCGATAACCTTCTTCTCAATACCGAAGCCTATGGTTTAGACTGTAAGCTTGAAGCGGTCGTGGGCTCATTTGCTGAGGCCGCCGCTCTGCAGTGCGACGTATTCTTAGCCAATATACTGCCCCAGGTTTTTCTACAAAACGATGTGCTTCTGGCAGAAAGCCTGCGCCAGAGTAAGCACTGGGCCCTCTCTGGTGTAAATGCAGAAGCGGCCGCTGACTTCGAACAGAGGTTCTTTGCTGAGCAGAAAATTGAGTTTCGCAGCCGCGAAAAAGGTGGCTGGCTGATGTATTTTATTTAGCGGCCTTGATTACAAAACGGTTCTCGGCCAGCATCTTGCCCGAGGGTGAAACAATCTGTACCTTGTAGCTGCCTGCGTGATCAAAATATTCGCGCTGAAAATGGGTACTGAAGCTGCGCCAGTTGGGGTTGACTGTGCGCTGCGACTGGCCGATGAGCACCGTGTCTACTTTGTTGCCCGGCTTTTTGATTTCTTCGATGATTTTAATATGAACCTGGCGAACACCCAGGCGACCACCGGTGACAAAGAAGACATAGATTCTTTTATCAATGGGGTAGACCCCACCGGTTTCTTTAATCTGCTTATAGTTGCTTTCACTGATTGAACCGGTAGAGAGCAGAACCTTTGGCTGGGTTTCACCACCCATAAACAGAAAATAGCCGGCAGTCAGGGCCAGACTGATCGCGACCACGCCAACAATGGCCTTAATCTTTGATGAGCCGTCTTCAAACTCAAATGACTTTTCTTCAAGCTCGGCAGGGTCAATTTTTCTCAGGCGTTCTTCTTCCATCTGGGAAAGTTTCAATTTGTCAGTTTCGTCAGACAACTCTTTTTTTTCAGTCTCATCTTCATCTTCGATGATTGCTTCGGGCTCATCGAACTCTTCGGGTTCAACAGATTCGTCGTCGGGCTCATCGGGTTGACCTTCGTTGATAAAATCACCCATAAGACTGAAGCCCGACATCTCTTCGCGGGCCGCACCCGCTAAGAGATCTTCTTTTTTACTGCGCTTTGGTTTTGCCGACTTTGCTTTTTTGTTCTCGCCGTCACCCTGATCGAGCGACCCTTTTTCCCATATGTCATTGGTATCATCAGACATTGATTACTTCTTCTACCACTTTCTTATAGGCCATGGTAACCTTGCTTTTGGGTGCATATTCAAACAGATCTTTTTTCAGCAGGTGCGCTTCTTCAACCGACACCGATTTAGGTATGGTGGTCTCAAAAATATGCATATGTTTCTGAATCTCAGGGCGGGTAACCCGGGCCAGGGTGGTGCGCGGGTTAAACATGGTAAGCAGGCCCCCCATAATCTCAAGATGGGGGTTGTAGCGTTTCTTTACGGTGCTGACGGCATCAAGAATACCCTGAATACCATCAATTGAGAACTTTGAAATCTGCAGCGGAATTAATAGAAAGTTGGCTGCCACCATGGCATTGATGGTGATAATCGACAGG